>JBASBA010000198.1:0-4042 GCA_049650885.1 Alteraurantiacibacter sp.
ATACAATACATCGAAAGCTCGATCGACGTCATCATCCAGGGCGCGCGGTTCGAGGGCGACCGCGGCATCACCGAGTTCTACCTGCCCGGGAAATCGAATGAAGGAGGCGAGGAATGAAACGATTTGAACATGAAGTGCTGACCTTCACCGTCGATAAGCCAAAGGATTTCGCCAAGATGCAGGAAACCCTCCGGGAATGGGGCGATGCCGGCTTCGAGATAGTTTCTGTTCTGGATCACAAGAATGTTGGAACAAACTACACGGTCTTTATGAAGCGTGAAATGAACCAGATAAACGAAGATGAGGCAGCGTGATGATGCGTTCCTTTGTGATGGCACTCTATCTCGTTGCCGCCGCTCTGCCAGCGGCGGCACAATTCGTTACGCCAGCAACCGACGCAGGGGGATCATGCCCCGAACGGCGCTCAATAGAACCCGATTTTTTTAATACCTTCGACTTTCGAGATGCGCATAGAGTAGAACTTATTCAGAGAATGAATACCGCTAAAGCGTTCACAAAAATTGTAGAAACCGGGGATTGCTCTTGCGAAAATCGGTTCCCAGATTGGGACGAAACAATAAATTACTACCTTGAGCATTATGCAGGCATACAAGATAGGCACGAGATATACGACGAAACAACGGTATACAGAAACACGATCAACGCCCGAAGGCTCGATGCGCGGGCGATTTGTGTCAGCCAAGGCAACTGGTGAGGACTGTTAAATGAGTGTCGTCGCCTATTTTGTCGAAACGGCAGAACAGTTTCTTGATGATGCGGCAGAGACTCAATTCGGATCGGTGTCAGCGACGGTCGGAACGGTTATTATCCTCGCTGCTACCCTCCTCATCATCCTCGTTTTCATCAACATGGCATTTCAATATCGGTCAATGGACGGAAGGACTGCGTTCTGGTTGGCATTAAAGATCACACTTGTCGGCATATTCGCTACGAATTGGGTACAATTCAACGCTTTTGCTGATGCAGTTCTGAACGGGATCGACAGCATTGCAGGTTCGTTGATTGCATCTGTTGGTGGAGGAACGCCTGGACCTTCAGGAACCTTTGCAGAAGAGTTCGACAGCCTTATTGCTAGCTTAGGAGAATATCTCAACGCTGCCGGTTCTGAGCTAAACTGGATGGCTGGCGCTATGCTAGATATACTTGGCGTCCTAATGCTATCTATTCTCGGCGGACTAGCGGCTTTCATACTTGTAGCTTCACGTCTTATGATCGCACTTCTTATTGGTCTCGCGCCAATCATGATCTTTATGACGTTATTTGAAGTAACGAAAGACTACTTCTCCCGGTGGCTTTCCGCACTTATTTCGTTCTCTATCTATCCGATCGTAGTCGCCGGTGTTTTCGCTAGTATCACAGGTGTCGCACGGTCTCTTATCACCAAGCTCGGGGACCCAACCGATGCTACTAATATCGGAGCGTTGATACCTTTCTTTATGATGATCCTCATGGCGAAGGGCTTCATCGTTGCAACGCCGTTTATTGTGAAAGCTATCTCTGGGAATATTGTGATGCCGGCTTTGACCAGCGGTATGGGCGGCGCCTACACCTTCGGTCGAGCTGCGTATGGAAGCCAGCAGGCTTACAACCGATACGCTGTCGGCTCCGCCTCCGGGTCCGAAGTTGCGGCGATCCGGGGTCGTCAGATGCTCGGTCTACGTGAGCCTAGCACCCCGCGTGCGCAGCCTCGACCCGCGAATGATGTGCCCCCGAAAGCGACGGGGACGGGCCAACAGATGCGACAGCAGATCGAGCGATCCGAACGTCTCCGCAAGAAATGAGAAAGGCCCGCGCAAGCGGACCTTCTTCATTAGATACTGGCGTTGCTACTCGGCCGCAGTCGCCTCGCCGCCCCCTGCTCGATCCTCTTTAGCTATGAGGGCGCTCAAGCTGTTCGTCGCAACCTCGATCGCCGCTTCGTCGTCGGCCGTCGGGTTCTCGGGTGGAGCAATCGCAGCTCCGGCGCTGTTCCTCTGGGCCATCCTGTTTCCTTCCTGCTGCTCCATATCCGCGATCGCTCCATTGAGCCGGGCAGCCTTGCGAGGCGAGACCCTGACCGGCCCCGTCGCGGGTGTCGCCTGGGCCAGCTCGATCGACGGCTCTGGCTGCGCGGCCGCTCCCATCCGGCCCTCCGGCGCGGCCGCTCCACTCTTGGATTCCGCTCCACCCTTGGCCTTCGGCTGCTGGGTTTCCGCTCGCGCGGTCTCCATGGTGTCGATCTTGGTCGATAGGGCTTCGACCTTCCGGGAAAGGCGTTGGTTCGCGTCCTCGTTGGTCGGGAAAGGCAGAGGTCCGGTCTGCGCCCCATGGATCTTCTTGAAGGTGCGATCCTCGAAGTATTTGATCCGTTTCGCGCGGATAGGCATCTGCGCGTCGATCACCATCACAACGTCGTCCAGCGGCATCCGGCGCACGTCGTCGGGATGAAGCAACGCCGCTTCCTCGGTCCGCTCCGACGTGCTGCGTCCCTCGAACGGATTGCCGCCGATCGCACGGTTCCGCGTGACGACGCGCTTTGTGGTCGTTCCGAGAGCGCCGCTCAATTCTTCGATCGTCTTGCCCTCCGAAGGCGTCAGATAGAGCTTCACGCCGGCGTTGCCCTCCATCGCCCGACGTGTGTTCTCGCCGTAAATCTCGTCCAGCGCCGGGATCGTCTGGGTAATGACGGCGAGATGCCCGTTGTAGGATCGCAGCATCTCGAAGGCGTCGGCGACGATCGGCATCTTCCCGATGCGGTTGAACTCGTCCAACAGAACCATCACCGGCCAAGGCTCGTCCTTGCCCGGATAATGATCCATCAGGGAAGCAAGGAGGTCGGAGAAGAAGAGCCGGATGAGGGCTGCCATCGGTTTGACCAACATCGGCTGGACGACGAGATATACGCTGAACGGCTTCTTGCGAATGTCCCGGAAATCGAAGTCCGACTCGGACGTGGCATCGTCTACGGCGGGGTTCGACCACTGGTCGAGGCCGGATGTTTCCAGAAGCGACAGATAGGAGGTGAGGGTGTCGTTGTTGATACCCGACAGGTTCGTGAACATCCGTCGCGCGTTCACGTTCTTCACCTTGCCGGCGTAGCCAAGATACGTCTTGGGCTTGTCGCCGCCCGCCGTCGCCAGACGATAGACCTCGCCCAAAGTCGGCTTGTTCAACTCGAAAGCATAGAGGCCGCAGGCGACGAACAGGTTGATACCGCCTTTCAACAGACCTTCGGCTCGCTCGCTCTTCGTCTCAAGGAACAGCGTCGCCAATAGTTGCAGCTCCATCTGCTGCTGCGCCGGGCTTTCGAGCTGCGATATTCGCAGGAGCGGATTGTAGCGGTGCGACGGCGTGCCGGACCAGTCTGTCGGCGCGAAGCGGAACACCCTGTCGCCCTGCGAGGCGCGGTGACGCGCGGTCTCCTCGAACAGCTCGCCCTTCACGTCGAGCGCGACGACCGATCCGCCGAACATCAACAGGTTCGGGATGCTGAAACCGCTGGTCTTGCCGCGTCCGGTCGGAGCGACGACCATCGCGTGCGGGAAGGCCGTCGATGTAAGCAGGGCGGCTTTGCTCTTGGGATCGCCGAGCTTGCCCAGCACGAACCCTCGTCCCGGCTTTCCGAGGAAGCCATTCTTCTTCAAGTCGCGCTTCGTCTGCCAATCCGTCTTGCCGAACTTCGTTAGGACGTCATTCATCAGCACCGCGCTCAAGAGCAGCCCGCCGAGGGTGAACGCGCCGATGATGATGTTGACCATCTTGAATTGGTCCGGGCGCACCGTCCGCATGGGAAGGTAGTCCCGCGCGAGGAGCATGAAATCTATGTCCGCGGCGAGGCCGTAGCGCGCGAAGGTGACGTAGGCGGTCGCCACGACGTAGCCGATGGCGGTTCCCAGAAGGGCGAAGGTGGCGACGCCGGTGTCAACGCCGACTGAACTTTCCCCAGAAGTGCCGAAGTAAAATTCCCCACTCTGGCGGGTCCGGTAATCAGCCGGAATCAGGGATTGGCAGCTCCGTTCTTTGGTGGCCGACCACGTCGTTT
>JBASBA010000199.1:0-4566 GCA_049650885.1 Alteraurantiacibacter sp.
ATCGCTTCCCTTGCGCTGCATCGACTGGACGAACGGATTGCCCTCCAGCTCGAATTCAACGTCATGCTCTGTATCCAGCCATTGCCTGAAGTGTCGCACCATGTGGAGCAGCACTTCATCGCAATCGGTCACCACCAAGGGGCGTGTCATCGGCGTAACTCCCGGCCTGCGGCCACCAATCGTTCGGGCGCGATTTCCAGCGCTTCTGCCGCGCCGATGAGGTCAGGCTCATGCTGGCAGAGGAAATCCAGGATCGCACGGTGGGTTTGTGTTTCGGTGATGGCATCGCGAAGGCCATCAGGCGTCAGGCCGGTCAGGTCGAGCAGGCGCTGCGCCCGTTTTTCGTCCGCCAGCACCCATCCCAATGCTGCCAAAGCCAGAGCCGAGGCATCCTTAACCGAATCTTCAGGGGCGTGACTGATTGTAATTAATCCAATATTATGATTGAACGGTCGTGTACCTCCGCATCAGCCGGAGGCGTTCGGGGGCTAAATGACGAAACGTATCCTCGTTGTCGAGGACAACGAATTAAATCGAAAGCTTTTTTGCGACGTCCTGCAGGCGGGCGGCTTTGATGTGGAACCGGTGGCTGATGGCAATCTCGCTATCCAGCAGGCCCGCGCATTCATTCCCAATCTCATTGTAATGGACATCCAGCTTCAGGATGTGTCCGGCCTGGATCTGATCTCCATCCTGAAACAGGATGAAGATCTTGCCGATGTGCCTGTGCTGGCCGTTACGGCGTATGCCGGCAAGGGCGATGAACAGCGAATTCGCGACTCCGGCGCAGAAGGTTATCTGTCCAAGCCTGTGAGTATCGGACCATTCATGGCAGCGGTAAGAAACCTGGTTGAAGAGATATCGGCAGAAGCTGCCGAATAGGCGCCGCCGCCAGTCAGCGCCATATTCATGGCTGAGAGACGTGATCGGATGGGCCAGACAAGGCGCGTATAATCTCCCTGCAGTCATCCTGAAATTCCTGTCGGCGGGACCCGGATCGGTCGCTTTGCCGTTACCTTGCAAAGCCTTCAGGCCTGCAAAGGCTGCATCGGCGCTGTGCGCTTGACAATTCACGACGCGAAAGCTTTGCCGCATTGACCGCCCTGGACTATACGGGGCAACCGCTTTTTAGCCCAAGGAACTTTCCCTGATGGACCGCGCCGAAATCGACAAACGTATCCGCACGATCATCGAACCCTTCAACAAGAAGGGCATCGTAATCACCGAAGACACGACCTTTGCCGGTGACCTTGAATTCGACAGCCTGACGGTGATGGATTTCGTCGCCGCGATTGAAGATGACTTTGATATTATCATCTCGATGAATCAGCAGGCTGAGATCGAGAAATATGGCCAGCTAGTCGATGCCGTGCACGACCAGGTCAGCAATTGAGGCTATTATGAGCGAAGGCACCATGCAGGCGGACAAGCCACCCCGGCGCACGGGCGATACGCCCGATCTTTTCAGCAAGTTCGACGACACCATCGCCCTGCGCGAAAATCTGCTCGCCAGCGGGGTGGAGGATCCATTCTCCCTCGTGATGGAGCAGGTTCTGTCGCCCACCCGCGCGGTTTGCAACGGGCGCGATACCATCCTGCTGGGAACCTACAATTACATGGGCATGACGTTCGATCCGGACGTTATCGCAGCCGGGCAGAAAGCCCTCGCCGATTTCGGCTCCGGCACCACGGGCAGTCGGGTGCTCAACGGCACATACCAGGGCCATCGTGAGTGCGAGGACGCGCTACGCGAGTTCTACGACATGGAACACGCCATGGTGTTCTCCACCGGATACCAGGCCAATTTGGGGATCATCTCCACTATCGCCGGAAAGGGCGATTACGTCGTACTCGATATCGATAGCCATGCCAGCATCTGGGATGGCTGCGCGATGGGCAATGCCGAAATCGTACCTTTCAAGCACAATGATATCACCGCCATGGAGAAGCGCCTGAAACGCATACCCGAAGGCGCGGGCAAGCTGGTTGTGCTGGAAGGCGTCTATTCGATGCTGGGCGATGTGGCTCCGCTGAAGGAAATGGTAAAGGTCGCCAAGGAAAACGGCGCGATGGTGCTGGTAGACGAGGCGCATTCCATGGGCTTCATCGGCGAAAATGGCCGGGGCGTGGTGGAAGATGCCGGCGTCATCGACGATGTCGATTTCATCATCGGCACCTTCTCCAAAAGCGTCGGGACTGTGGGCGGCTTTTGCGTGTCCAACCACCCCAAGTTCGAGATCATGCGCCTGGTGTGCCGCCCGTATGTGTTCACAGCTTCGCTGCCACCTAGCGTGGTAGCAACAGCGGCGACGTCCATCCGCAAGCTGATGACTGCATCGGACAAGCGAGAGCATCTTTGGAAGAACTCACGCCGCTTGCACGGTGGCCTCACCGACCTCGGCTTTACGCTGGGCACGGATGAACCGCAAAGCGCCATCGTGGCCGTCATTATGCCCGATCTGGAGAAGGGCGCTGCCATGTGGAGCGCGCTGCTGACTGAGGGGCTTTACGTCAATCTGGCTCGCCCACCGGCCACGCCTGCGAATATGACGCTGCTGCGCTGCTCTTTGTGCGCCGAACATTCCGACGAAGAGGTCGAGACGATTCTTGGCATGTTCGAACGCGCCGGCAAGGCTGTGGGTATCATCCAGGACAAGGCATAACGCGCAATTTCGCAGCACTTGGCCGATAATGGCCGCAGAAGCATATTCTGCGGCCAGCCCGCGGAACGTGCCGTTCGCTCATCCGTCTTTTCCTATAACAAAGGAGAAGAATTCAGATGAGCATGAAAAATTCCGGCAGCGCAGTTTACGATGGCCTCGGCAAGGACGGAAAGGGCCACGTGTCCACCGGCTCCGGCGCCCTCAGCGCGCAACCCTACGGCTTCAACACGCGGTTTGAGGATGCGCCCGGCACCAATCCCGAAGAACTCATCGGCGCCGCGCATGCCAGCTGCTTCACCATGGCTCTGGCTTTCAAGCTTGGCGATGCCGGCCACAGCGATGGCACGGTCACCACCAGTGCAGAAGTGACGTTGGAGAAGGTGGATGACGGTTTCTGCGTCAGCAAATCTGCCCTGTCGACCAAGGCGAAGGTGCCCGGCATGGACCAGGCCACTTTCGAGAAGCTGGCGAACGAGGCGAAGGAAGGCTGCCCGATTTCAAAGCTGCTCGACACCGAGATCACCCTCGAGACTGAATTCGAAGGCTGATCACAATTGCTCGATGGAGGTGACGGTGTCGCAGGCGTTCTGCTCGCCGGCACTGTCCCCTCCACCGCCAAGCTGCGTAACGGCGATAAAGCCGCCCACCACCAGCACCACGAAAGCGGTGGTGACCAGGCCTAGGTACTTCTCGATGAATATCTTGATTGGCGCACCGAACACGCGGAACAATACCCCCACCACCATGAAAATCAGCGCACGTCCGGCGATGGCGGCGATCAGAAACGTGGCAAGGTTCATTTCGATGAAGCCCGCGGTAATCGTCATCAACTTGAACGGTATGGGCGTACCAGCTGCCAGGAACACGGCAACCGCGCCCTGATCCCGTATGTAACAGGCCGCCACGGGGAAGCTGTCTGTCAGGCCAAGCGCGCTGATCAGCCATTCGCCAACAGTCGCGTACAGGAAATAGCCGATCATATAGCCGAACAGGCCGCCCACCACGGATGCGACCGTGCAGATCGCAGCGAAGTGAATCGCTCGCTTTGGCTCTGCCAAACACATCAGGCCCAGCAACGGATGCGGGGGTATCGGGAAAAAGCTCGATTCAATAAAGGAGAAGAATGCCAGCCACCATTGCGCGTGGGGATGCGCGGCCTTGGCCATTGTCCAGTTGTATAGTCCACGAAGCATGGCTGATCCTGAAAAGCTTTTTCGCGCTTAGGGCAGCTTGCCGCCCCCGGCAAGTCCTACAAACGAACCTATCTGGCACTTTTATATTGACATCGTAACACTCTTTGGTTAGAGAAAGGCGATTATGTACTTTACAAACCCAACCCCTTGCCCTATACAGAAAGGGTAAGGAGCAAAATTCACCATGTCGGTTCTATCTTCCCCCCATTTCCACGACGAAGCCAAAGCTTTTGAGTACCTTGAAAGCATCGTTTGGGCCGATGGAACTGTCTGCCCCAAGTGCGGCGTGACGGGTGGCAAGGTGTACGACCTCTCCGGTGTGCGCTCCAAGCCTTCCAAGAAGAGCCCGAACGGCAAGGTGCGCCACGGCCTCAAGAAGTGCGGCGAGTGCCGCAAGCAGTTCACCGTGAAGGTTGGCACCGTGTTTGAACACGCTCGCCTTCCCCTTACCAAGATGCTCCAGGCCGTTCACCTGATCGTTTCCAGCAAGAAGGGCATCAGCGCCCACCAGCTGCACCGCGTTCTGGAAATCCAGTACAAGAGCGCGTGGTTCCTTGCTCACCGTATCCGCGAAGCCATGCGCCCCGGTGATCTGGCGCATCCTTTCGGCGGCAATGGTGGCGCGGTGGAAGTCGACGAAACATACATCGGCTTCAAGTCCGGCGTTGCTACCCGTCGCGGCACCGCTCACAAGCGCGCTGTGGTTGCGC
>JBASBA010000200.1:0-1978 GCA_049650885.1 Alteraurantiacibacter sp.
ACTAGCAGTTACTAGGTTCAATATAGGTCTTTAAATGAGAAATACCGCTTTTGTAGAGCGAACATTAGAGTAAATATATTCATCGGCTTGATGGCGATTGGTTTCGAAGCGGCTTATGTGAGGTAGCGAACAGTTCTCATGTATTATTAGGTGCACTCTGATTAGGTATAATTGAAGAACACAGTTTACTTTTAAGTTGTAACTATACCGCCTGAGAAACAAGTTGATGTGTGCGCATGTTACACTGAATCCGCGATTTACCTGTTTGGCTCTAATTTGCTCGGGTTACTATAACTAAGATGAGGAATATGATGATATACAGATTAGCGATACCAGAAGCACTTTTGTGCTCAAAACCCTCGCGTATTATTAAACTGACCCTACTCGCGATACTCATTTTTTGTGGACCGCTCGCTATGGCAGGCGATGGGCCATGGCCGTCGTTTATGGCGACGACGCTCGGCGGGGAAAAAGTCGACAGTGATAAACTGATAGGTCAACCCACACTGCTAATACTTACTCCGTCTCGCAATGCAGCAGAATCAACACGGAAATGGGCCGACACATTGCGCTCAGAGATAGATCAAAGCAAATATCGGGTTCGTGATGTGTTGGCGGTCAATTTACCATTTTTTATGTCTGAACAAGATGCTATTGGTCGTGCGAAAGAAAAAATTCCAAAGCGCTACCACGATCAAACCTGGATTTTGAACTCACAGATTATGGAAAACGCGTTGGGTGTACCATCTGATAGCGAACAAGCCGTCATTGTCGTGCTGGACAAGAACGGTAATCTGGTATCGCAGGTTCATGGTAAGGTGAACACGGCGCGAATGAGCGAGATCACTAATGCCTTAAAGAGTCTTGCGACTGATTAAACAACGCCTACGCTGACCCTTGAAGTGACGACTCACGGCAGAATAATAGCGTGAGTATTAATGATTTACTTAGTCATATTACGGATAGACAGTGCCACCTTGTCTATTGCCGAGAAGCTTCTAAAGAGGTGGTCAAACTGTTTTTACCCCCGAAAAGGGCTATTTCGCATTTGTCGACGAGAGCGGTCAGACTTTTCGGCCTCTAATGACTTGGTAAATTACCATGATGATTGCGATCACTAGCAGGGTGTGAATTAAGCCTCCTCCAGTGAATGCGGTTACTAAACCAATAAGCCAAAGAATCAAAAGTACTGCAGCAATAGTATATAACATAATATGTTTTCCTAAATTTTAATGGGCTGGTCGTTTGTAATAGTCGAGGATTCGAAACTATTTACACCAACCATATTATCTATCCAGATACTTCACGACGGTTCGCTAACCAACATACTGAGACGATAACAGTATTATTTAATACCATCGCATCAATCATCTATCTACATGAGTGTGCCAACGTACAGAGAGTTCAGTGTTATACCAATCTGCCAAATTATGTGATCTAATTAGCACACTGATACTTATCTACTTTTACTAAATTGAACTTAGAAAAATCCAAGCAACTTTTAGCTTTATCACGTAAAGAGCCTAATGCAAGAAAGCGCATACGCCTGCTTGCTGTTTCATTATTCTTTGAGGGTGAAAACAGAACGAATATTGCTAAGCGCCTAAATACAGCGCGCGGCAGTCTCAATAAATGGGTTTCAAACTACCTTAACAATGGCGTTGCTGGCTTGAACAACAAACCGATTAAAGGTCGTCCAGCTAAATTAACCTCACAACAACTAAATACACTGTCAGATTATGTAAAACAGTCAGCAAGTTCTTCAGAAGGAGGCAGACTAATGGGGGAAGATATTGCTCAGTATATTTATGACCAGTTCAACATTAGATATCACACCGATCATATTTACAAACTGCTCAAGAAGCGTGGGTTTAGCTGGATCACAAGCCGTTCTAAGCACCCAAAGCAGTCAAAAGAAAGCCAAGAGGCTTTTAAAAAAGTTCCAAGTGGAAACGATCCTTCACACCCCAGGACATCT
>JBASBA010000201.1:0-3746 GCA_049650885.1 Alteraurantiacibacter sp.
GTTTCAACGTGCCGTGTTCTATGGCCTTGCCGATAAGACGATCGATCAGTGTGGTGCTCATCGGGATACTTTCAAATTACTCGGCGGCTTCCTTCAGGGCAGGGTCGAGGTGCCACTGCGGCGCTTCTTCCAGACCGCGCAGCCGTTCGCTTTCCTCATAAACGAAATCGCCCGTCATCGGGATAGCCTCGCGATCCTTCACATAGATCATTTGCCAGTTCACCAGTGTGCCGTGGCGGAAACTCTGCTCTGCACCGGCGAGATAGAACTGCCACATGCGGAAGAATTCCTCGTCATACAGTTTCACCAGCTCATCTTCGTGCATGGTGGTGCGCTTGTACCATTCTTCCAGGGTATGGCTGTAGTGGAAGCGCATGGCCTCCACGTCCATCACCTGCCAGCCTGCCTTCTCACTCTCGGTCACCAGCTCTGAGAGGGCGGGAATATAGCCGCCAGGGAAGATGTACTTACGCGTCCAGGCGTCGGTGAAGCCTGGAGGGCCAGCACGGCCGCAGCAATGGCTGAACATCACGCCCTTTGGCGCAAGTAGCTCGTGGGTTTTCTTCATGAACTCCGGATAATGCGGAGTGCCGACATGCTCCAGCAGGCCGACAGAGCTGATCCGGTCGAACGTGCCCCGCACATCGCGGTAATCCATCAGTGCAAAGCGAACCTTGTCGGATACGCCCGCTTCCTTTGCGCGCTCCTTGCAAAAGGCGATCTGGTCTTCCGCCAGGGCCACTCCCAGCACTTCTGCACCGTAATGCTTGTTCAGATACAGCGCCAGGCCGCCCCAGCCACAGCCGATATCCAGCACGCGCAAAGGGCGATCCATCTCTCGCGCCTGCTGCATGTACATCTTGGCGGCGATGTGGGCCTTCTTGTCCAGCTGCGCCTTTTCAAGGCTGACATCGGGCGTGCGGTGATACCCCATTGTGTACTGCCGGTCCTCGTCGAGGAACAGCTCGTACAGGCGGCGGGTCAGGTTGTAGGTGTGCTCCGCGTTCTTGCGCGCCTTGGTCTTCAGATTGACGCTGTCGATCTTGGCAGCGGTTTTTTGCGCGATCCGCTTCAGCGGGCCCTGGGGTTGCAGCGCCTTGTCGCCATGCACTTTCGCCTGGCTGGTGACGTACAGCACCATGTCGCGGATATCGTGCGGTTCCTCGACGGTCAGCCAACCCCACATATAGGCCTCGCCCGCGCCAACCTGCGGATAGCGCGCGATATGGTTGCTGGCTTTCTTGTTGGTGAGGCGCACCTTGATGGGCACGCCGTATTCGCCGTTAACATCCCCACCGGGGCCGTATTCATAAACCTGACCATCGTAATCGGTAATCACGAGCTTTCCGGCCCGGATCAGTTTCGTCAGCAACTTGTCGAGCAGCCACATAGGCGTGAAGTCTCCCGCATCGAGTTTCGGTTTGTCGCCGGTTTGCGAGCCGTTTGGCAGCCTGTCAATTCCGCGCCCGCATCGGTCCCCATGAGTGCGATTGCGGCTGGGGCAACGGTGAACCTTGAGAAAAGTCTTTTTTACCGGCGTGGTTTACGCGTGGAGGCCGATCAGATCCCTGCATACCATTGGTAGCCGCGATCTTCCCAATAGCCGCCATTACCTTCGCCAAAATCATCCAGACTGGCCACAGCTTCGATGCCGGTGAGATATTTGGCGTGCTTGTAACCCAGTTGCCGCTCGATCCGCAGCCGCAATGGCGCGCCGTTGCGGACGGGCAGGGCATCGCCGTTCAACTGGTGCGCAATAATGGTTTGCGGATGGAAAGCATCATCAAGATCACAGCTTTCGTAATAGTCCGCACCATTCAGTTTATCGGCGCAGCGAAACACGATGAACTTCGCCTCGGGCTTCAAGACGGCCGCATCAATGATGTGCGACAGTTGCGGGCCGGTCCATTCCCCGATCGCGCTCCAGCCTTCAACGCAATCATGCCGCGTGATCTGCGTGCGCTGGGGCAGGGCGCGGATGTCATCCATCGACAATTGACCGGGGTTTTCCACCAGTCCGCCAACGTCCAGTCGCCAGGTTGCAAAACTCTCTCCCTGCGCTGCGCGATAACTGTCGGTATCGACTGCAACGCTGCCGTTACCGCGGAAATAAGGTGACAGGTCTGCCACGGTATATTCGGGCGCCATCGTGATCCGGCCAAAACCCAAAGCGCGGTGCAGCCCGCGATGCCAGCCTTCTGCGCCATCCACCAGCTTATCGAACCATGCGGTCTTGCCGATATCGCTGCAACCGGCCAGAAATGCGGCCCCTGCCGCAACCAGGAAATTACGCCGCTGCATCGTCAACCCCCTCGGTTTTGCCACCTGTTATCATGTCGCGTATCTGCCTGATCGGACCTGCTGCAATCACCAGCAGAATGTGAACGACGAAGAAGGCAAACAACGCCCAGGCGGCCAGGAAGTGCAACGAACGCGCGCTTTGGCGACCGCCGAAAATATCCGTCATCCACGGCCAGGCCGCGTCCATGCCGGGGCTCATTACCATCCCTGTGAAGATCATCAGCGGGATCAGGATCAGTATGACGCTAGCGTAGGAAATCTTCTGCAGAATATTGTATTTGCCATCACCGTGGTCAAAATTGAATCGCAGATGCTCGCGAACATCGCGCAAGATATTTGCCGGCTTCCATTCGCGCGCCCTGGCAAAGATATCGCGTTTCATGTGCCCGCTGGCGAAAGCGATTACCATGAAGGCCAGCAGCGAAAAGCCCAGCACCAGGCTGAAAAGCACATGCCAGTCCCGCGCGGCGGCAAGGCTGTAATAATCGGGGATGGTGGCCCATCCGGGGAAGCGCGGTATCTTCAGCCACGCCTGCTCGGGTGCGAAGCCGGAATCGCCCCAGTACAGGCGACGGTGCGCGTTGGAGATATTCAATCCGCTCATGAACAGGATGATGAGCGCGACACCGCTGGTCCAGTGCCAAAGGCGGGTGGAAAGCGCGTGGCGCTTGCGAGTTTTCTTGCCTGTCATACCCATTATTCTTCCCCATCCCTTTCGAGATAGATTACGTCGCGCGATTGCGAGAGCAAATGCTGGCCGGAATCGATATAGAGCGACTGGCCCGATGCCAACGGGCCTTCCGCCAGAAACAATGCGCCATCGGCAACTTCTCGCGCCGCTGTGTGGCGCGTCAGCAGGTTCAGGCGGTGTGACCGATCTGCCTCTGCATTGCTCTGATCATGGCTGGGCAGGATTGCTCCCGGTGCCAGTGTATATATCCTATCGTCATCGCGATGCGCCATTGCCATCATCCTGGCAGCGATATCTGCGGCGGACTTGCTCATCGTGTAACTGAAAAAATCGGGATTGAGATTGGACAATTTCTGGTCCGTGACCTGAATTACGCGGCGCCCGGCAAGGCTGGAGGCATTGGCGAGATAGGTTTGTGCCAGCAGGGCGGGGGAAGCGGCGTTGATTCGCATTGCCTTGCGGTTCGTTTCTATATCCAGCGCGGTTACATCGTCAGCTTCGAAAATTGACGCCGAATTCACCAGGCAGCGCCAGTCTTCCAGCTTTTCAGCCAGTTCGCGCATCATTGCCACGGCGGCTTCCAGATCGAAAAGGTCGCATCTGACCACCTCCGCACTCGGCAGTTCTACGGCGAGTGCATGGGCCGCGTCGATGGAGTTGTTGCAATGGATGACCACATGCCAGCCAGCCTCCGCAAAGCGGCGACTAATGGCATCGCCAATGCGTTTTGCGCCGCCGGTGACGAGGACTGTCT
>JBASBA010000202.1:0-3131 GCA_049650885.1 Alteraurantiacibacter sp.
GGTATTGCCAGTTCAGGGCGCTATGCAACGTCGGGATCGGGTTCCATCGATGCAAAGCGACTGCGTGTTGCCAATGCGGATATCGCGGTGGGCGGCTCCGGTTCGGTTTATGCCGATGTATCCGAGATGGCGAATGTTGCCGTCAACAGCAGTGGTAGCGCGGATATAGTCGGCGGGGCGCAGTGCAATATGGCGGATAACGGCTCCGGCGAAATAGAGTGTCGATGACGCGCTATTCTTTGCGCGCCCAGCCTCTGGATGCAGGTTCCAGAGTATCAAGAAAGTCCTCAGCGCTGCGGAGATAATCCCGCTGCTTGTCCTCGCCCATGCGATCCCATGTCGAATAAATGCGGCCTATACGGTGATTGTTTTCCAATCGGTCGCGGTGCCGGTGCATGAAATGCCAGTACAGTGGGTTGAAGGGGCAGGCGCCATCGCCCGTTTTCTTGTTCACCGAGTATTTGCACTTCTTACAATAGTCGGACATCTTGTTGATGTAATTCCCGCTGGCCGCGTAAGGCTTCGACGCCAGCTTTCCGCCATCGGCATACAGGATCATCGCGGCGACATTTGGCAGTTCCACCCATTCATAGGCATCGGCGTAAACCACCAGATACCAGTCCTGCACATCGCGTGGATTGCAACCGGCCAGCAGGGCGAAGTTGCCCAGCACCATCAGCCGCTGAATATGGTGCGCATGTGCATTATCGCGTGTGGAGCGGACACAATCGGCGATGCATCGCATATCGGTTTCGCCGGTCCAGTAAAATTCGGGCAGGCCGCGCTGCGCATTGAGCGCGTTATCGCTTTGCAGGCCCGGCATTAGATACCAGTAAAATCCGCGGACATATTCGCGCCAGCCGATTAACTGGCGGATGAAACCCTCCACGCTGTTCAGCGGGGCCTTGCCATCGCGATAGGATTGCTCTGCGCGCTGGCACAATTCCAGCGGATCCAGCAATCCAAGGTTGATACTGGTGGACAGCATGGAGTGATACAGATCGTCCTCCCCATGCACCATCGCATCCTGATACGGGCCGAAATTCTCGATCCGCTCCTCGAAGAAAGCGTCTGCGGCTTCCTCTGCTTCTTCGCGTGTGACCGGCCAGGCGAAACTGTCGAGAGAGCCGAAATGATCGCTAAAACGATTCTGCACCAGCTTGATGACTTCGCATGTCAGATCGTCCGGCTCAAACTTCGGGCGCTCTGGCGGGTCCATTTCGGCATCGGGTGATTCGCGGTTCTGCTTGTCCAGGTTCCACTGCTCGCCTTCCGGCTTGTCACCATCCATCAACAGACCCGTCTTGCGGCGCATTTCGCGGTAGAAATACTCCATTCGCATCGCGTTGCGCCCTTCGGCCCATTCGCGAAATTCGGCGATGGTAGCGATGAAGCGGTCGTCAGACAGGATCTCCACTTCGCAGTGGAACTTGTCAGGCCATTCTTCGATAGCCTGCTGAACCCGCCATTCGCCGGCCTCAACCACGTGAATGGCACGCGGATCGCAGGCATCTATGGCGCGAGCGACTTCTCCTGTAAAACTGCCGGAATTGTCGTCATCGTCCAGCTTCACGTAACGCACGATCCAGCCGGCATCGCGCAATTCGGCGGCGAAGTGTCGCATGGCGGAAAAGATCAGCGCGATCTTCTGCTTGTGGTGCTTGACGTAGGTGGCCTCGTCCCAAACCTCCATCATCAGGATGACTGTATCATCCTTTGTTCGCCCCTTAATGGAGGCAAGGTTGCGCGTGAGTTGATCACCCAGAATGGGAACGAGGACGGGGCCATCGAGCGTAGAGGTGTCGGAAGAAGCCATGCATCGTTAACGCTGGCAGATGGGCGCGGTGCCGAACACTTGGACGAAAGGCCTTGCCGGAAACCGGCGCACTTCGAACACGTTGGGCCAAAACGAAACCGGGGCACCGAATGCTGCCTTGCGCCACATGCGATGCCCCGACCTTGCTAGCTAAGCTTTGCCAGCCGATTTTCGATCAATCGGATTCGCAGCCGTATTTCTCGATATCAGCCTCGGTTTCCTCGTCACGCGCTTCTCGGGCGTCTTCGTCGAGATACTGACCCGGATGATCTGGCCGAACTTCGTCGAGCAAAGGCTCCTTGTCACCAGCGGTGAACTCGTCGAACTTCTTGCGAAGCATGCAGGAGTAACCGCTATTGTCATTCAGGAATGACGCACCAACGATGCGGGCCTCCGTCGGGCGATCTTCTTCCAGCAGCATGTGAATCAGCGCCTGGCGAACATTGGGGTCGAAAGGCGCGTAGCTGAATGCTGCTTCCAAGGCCATTTTCGCCTGATCAGGCATGGGCTGGCTCTCATCGAAAAGATGGGTCAGGTAAAAGCCGTACAGAGGATAGGCGTGATCGACTTCCATCTGGTTTGCCGTGGCAAAGCGGCTGCGCGCTTCTGTAATCAGCGAAGGATCCTCATACGCACGGCGCATAGCAACATCGGCGTAATAGTTGGCCGCAGCCGTCGAATTCGGGTCCAGCGCCAGCACCTGCTGCGCCAGGCTTTCGGCTTCCGCATAATTGCGGGCGTCGAATTCCGCCTCGGCCGCTGACAACAAGACTTCCGGGCTTTGCGGATATTGGGCAACCAGACGGCGCGCATCACGAACAACGCGCTGGGCACGATCTTCATCAACGCCGCGCTTGGAGCGGATCATCGTCTCCATGCGCGCTGACTGCGCCTCGTTCAACTTGCGAATTTCAACCGCGGGCTCCGCATTCACGGAGTATGGAACGCGCAGGGTGCGCGCCGCACCACGGCGGAACTCTTCCAGTTCGGCACGCAGCACGTCCAGATCGCCAAACGCGCGCTCTGCCGCTTCCATAGGCTTGGCACCTTCACCGATGGCAACCATATATTCGCTCATCTGGCCGCGGCGTTCGGGGTTGAGGTTCAGGTGGCTGGCAATCAGCCAGCCGTGGGCATAGGTCCGGCCAACGGTGGTACGGTCACCGCGAGCGGGGGGATCAAAGGTCTTCTCAAGATCAATCGGAATCGTCGCAAGCGAAGCACTGCGCCAGGTCGGAACATCACCGATCACGAAATTGTCTTCGTTGAATTCCAGGTTGGAGAACAACTCCGCAAAGCCTTCGCTATACCAAAG
>JBASBA010000203.1:0-2744 GCA_049650885.1 Alteraurantiacibacter sp.
GAGATGGGCATAGCAGATCGCCAGCTCGCTGGACGAATTGACAACCGCGATCTTGGGCTTCTCCATATCCTCTTTCGACAGCCCCAAGGCTTTCCAGTTGGCTCGGCGTCCGGGGTTGTTGGCGGCAAGGCTGCGAAGTTCGGGCATAGCTTAAGGCTCCTGTTCGATGGGTTCTGAAGATTGGCTGGGCAGATCGGTCATTCCTCGCGCGGCCCACGCAAGCAGGAGTATGAAGGCTATCACACCCGTCAGGCACAGGGCCGTGAACATGTAGCCTGCCATTGCGCCACTGACGCCGGAGAGGAATTGCGAGCCGTATATGGGCGCCGCGACCGCGGCAAATTTGGCCATGAAGCTGGCCCAGCCGCCGCCGGTGGCGCGTACGGGACTGGGGTAATAGATGCTGGTGATGGAAATTACCGCCGCATGGCCGGCCCCCACCGCGATCGCCCCGATCAGCAACACCGGCACAAGCGCGGGACCGCCCAGAACCGCGCCGGTTCCGACAAGCAGGACGAAGGGAATACCGATCAGCGGGGCGAGGATAATCCACCCCGGTCCCTTCCGCTCCGTCATGGCCAGCAGCACCACGCCCATGATTGCCCCGATAATCGCGTTGATGGACCCCAGCCAGGCAGAGTTTTGCCGCGTGATGCCGAGGTTCTCCATGAAGATCACTCCATATGCACTTTTCAGGTAGATCGCGAAGCTGGAGAAGAAATAGGCCGCCCATATGAACAGTGTGATGAAAGCCAGCCTGCCAACGAACAGCTCTCCCATCTTCTTTAGTGGATTGGCAGACTGCTTTACGGCCTTCTCATCCCTCAGGACGAACCGATCATAGGCTTTCCACTCGAAACCGGGATTGAAGCGTGACAGCACGGGCACAATCCGTGCGACCGGTTTCTCTGTCGCCACCAGCCAGCGTGCGCTTTCCGGCAGCGTGAACAGCAGGATTATCGCAAACGCGCCCGTCATTGCGCCGCAGACCCAGAAGATGCCTTGCCAGCCCAGCACCGGGGCGGTGAAGTTGGCTATGGGGCCAGAGGACGCGGTGCCGATGGAAAAGCCCATCATGATGATGGTGACACTTGTGGCGCGCATGGATCGGGGCATACTCTCGATACTGAGTGCCCATACAGGGGCCAGCAATCCGCCGATCGCAAGACCGGACACAAAGCGCAGGGCGATCAACTGCTCCGGCGACTGGGCGAAACCGACGGCAAAGGTCAGCAGGGCGCTGCCCACGGTACAAAATATGATCACGGGACGGCGCCCGAAAATATCACTCAGATATGATCCGAAGAGTGACCCGATCATCTGCCCGAGGAAGGCCGCCGAACTGACATAGCCGGTCATCTCGTCCGAAATGCGCATGTCATCCCGGATGTAAGGCAGGGCATAGGCCAGCGCGGCAAAATCCTGCCCGTCGAAAAACGTGACGAGACTGCACAGCAGGAGAATGGTGACATGATAGCGCGAGAAGCGCTGTTCATGCATGAACTTTGCGACATCGAGCGTGGCAGATGGGATGCTGGCCATACGCTGCCCTACTCTGCCGCTACTTGTTCGCTTCGAACATTCTCTACCGCGTTATCATCATGCAGATAGGCGCCCTGCTCTCGCAGCAGTTTGCGAATTTCTTCGACCTGTACATCGCGCGGCTCCACGCCCGTGTCCGCCGCCAGCGCAGCGCCGACGCCCGCAGCGTGGCCGGTCAGCCAGCATTGCGGGATCTCGCGCATGAAACCGTGGCTGTTGGCATCACAGCTGATATGCCGACCGCCCACCAGCAGTCCATCCAGGCTGCGCGGAACAAGCGATCCGTAGGGTACGGATACCACCGGGAACTTGGGGCTGAGCGAAGGCGAGATGCCCACCTCGTCCGCCACCGGGCCAGCCGTGGACCAATCGCCGCGCTCTATCCGGCCCACACCGCCAAGGCGGCGGGTATGGCGCACCCCCAGCTGGCTGGCGCTTTGCAGCGAATAGACATGCTCGAACCCCGGCGCGTGTTCGCGGAAGAACTGGCAGTGCCCTTCCATCAGGCGATGGCTGCGGATTTCCACCTCGGTCATGTCGTCCACATCCAGTGCGGACAGCCCACTTTGCCGTGGGCCGAGGAACAGCGCGATATCGGGCCGCCAGCTGACATAGGGCGTCTGGAAATAGCCAAGCTCTTCGCGCCCCTTTGCCATCAGTTCGCGCAATTGATCGGGATACAGCACCTTCCAGTTGATCCAGCGATCCATGTTCACGCCGCCCAGTACCCAGCCGGTGTTCATGGAGTGGTGGACATCACCTTCCTCGATATCGGTGTCGAATTCTGCGCCAGCGCGCGCGAACATGTCGCCATCGCCGGTGGTATCAACCACCACCTTGGCCTTGATCGCCTGGCGTCCGGCCTTGCTCTCGAAGATCACGCCCCGCGCCGCGCCATCTTCAACGATGGGGCGCGCGGCCCACGCGTGGAAGACAATCCGCACGCCTGCTTCCAGCAGCATCTCCTGCGCATTCAGCTTCATGCGTTCAGGGTCCAGCGTGGGCGCCCATTGCACGATGCCGTGGAAAGCCGTGGTGCGATTGCTCCAATAGGCAACCTTGTCGTGCTGCTGGCTGCCCCAATCGTCCTTGGGCGGGCCAGCCACGCCTTCGCGCGGCATCCGGTCGATGAATTCGCGGGCGAAGCCTTGAATCACATGGTTGCCGTCCCAGTCGGTCATCCGGTCGATCCACATTACCAG
>JBASBA010000204.1:0-4715 GCA_049650885.1 Alteraurantiacibacter sp.
ATCCATAATACGAACGGAACACCATAATTTCATGAGCTGGACTGAAGAACGCATCGGCACCCTCACCAAGATGTGGGAAGGCGGATCCACCGCGAGCGAGATCGCCACCGAACTGGGCGGCGTTTCACGCAACGCGGTAATCGGCAAGGCGCATCGCCTTGGCCTGAAGGCGCGTCCCAGCCCGGTGAAGGCGAACGAGAAGAAAAAGGCCGCCAAGAAGAAGGAAGCTGCTGCAAAACCCGCCGTGCCCAAGGCGAAGCCAAAGCCTGCTCCGGCACGCAAGGCGGCGGAAAACCCTGCTCCAAGGCCCGCAGAGCAAGTGCAGGAGCAGGAGCCGCAAACCGCTTCCTCCGAATCCAATGCCAGCCAGCCCATGCCGGACAAGCGTTCTGACCTGCCAAAAATCGTCTCCTATGGCCCAGGTGGTTTTTTGCGCCAGGGACCGGGAGACCAGCAGCCGCCTATTCCGCCAGCACCCCCGCGCCGACTGGTACCTGCAAAGCCCGACCCTTCCATCGCCGACAAGACCAGCCTGCTGGATCTGAACGACCGCGTATGCCGCTGGCCGATGGGCCACCCGGGCGAGGCCGATTTCCATTTCTGCGGCGTGAAGGTGAACCCCGGCTTCCCTTATTGCGTTGAACATTGCGGCCGGGCCTATCAGGCACAGCTGCCCCGTGGTGCCCGCCGTCCCCCGCCCCCCATGCCGTTTGGCGGCCCGCGCGTGCGCTAGAAACCGCCACACGGCGTGAACCGAGTTACCGAAAGGCCCGTCGTCCATTATTGGACAGCGGGCCTTTTTCTTGTCTGCTGAGTTCAATAACCAGGGACCGTACCGTCCTTCGTTGTCCACCATCAGCGAGCACACTTTACGGCAAATGCAATGTTGGTTACTGCCAGCTTCAGCGTGCGTGCTACGCTTAAATATCGGAAATTCTGGGGACTTTGAGAATGACGGTGACAGAAATGCCGGAGGGTGGGGAAAGTGCCCCTACCGCCGACGAATTGTCATATCGGCTGGAGCAGCAACGTCTGCTGGCCGATTTCGGCGTGGAGGCGCTGCGAACGCCCGATGTGGAAATCATGCTTTCCAGTGCCACGCGATTGGCGGCGAAAGGAATGCGAACCAATCTGTCCAAGGTTCTTTGCTATGACGAGAAGGAGAAAAACCTTCAGGTCATCGCGGGGATTGGATGGAAACCAGGCGTGGTCGGCGTGGTCAGCATCGGCGCGGACACCGGATCGCCAGCCGGTTATGCCTTCCAGACCGGCGAGGCCGTAATCTCCAACCAGTTGAACATGGAAAGCAAGTTCAGAACCCCTGATTTCATGATCGAGCATGGCGTAAGGCGCGCCATCAATATCCTGATCCAGGTTTACGGCAAAAGCTGGGGCGTTCTTGAGGTAGACAGCACGGAACCGGGGGAATTCGGATCGGCTGACATGTCTTTCATGCAAGGGTTCGCCAATCTGATCGGCGTCGCAATGGAGCGGCAGGAAATGGATGACCAATTGCGTGCAGCACGCAAGCATCAGGAATTGTTGACACGGGAAGCATCGCATCGCGTCAAGAACAGCCTGGCAATCGTTTCTGCGATGCTGGGCCTGCAAAAAGGCACGCAGACGGATCTGGCCATTTCAAAGGCTCTTGCCGATGCCCAGCGCAGGATAAGCACGGTTGCCACCGCACATGATCTGTTATGGCAAAGCAAGACTGTCGGTATGATCGACCTTGCCGACATCGTGCCCCAATTGTGCGATGCATTGCAGCAGACCGCTCCCGATCATCTGATCAGCCACGATATCGAGGCCGAAACCGTGGATGCCGATTTGGGTATCACGCTGGGCCTTCTTATCAACGAGCTGGTGACCAATGCCATCAAATACGCTTATCCCGATCGCGCTGGCCCTATTCACATCAAGGGTTATCGCGCAGGAGATAGCTACAACGTCGAAGTCGCCGATCAGGGTGAAGGGTTTCCAGAAAGCTTCAACAGCCTGACCGAACGCAGTTCAAGCCTGGGCATGCGGCTGATCAAGTCGCTTGGGCGCCAGATCGAAGCAACCGTATCCTTCAGCGAACCCGGTAACACCGGCCTGGTCACGATCCACTTTCCGCTGAAGCTTGCCGCCCCTGACGCTGTCTGAATCCCTGGCAACAGCGTGCTGGTGATACCTTGGGCGCGCGCGCCTCAACCGCTATTTCTCGGCAGTTTTCCAGCCCCACACCAGCAGGCACGGCGGAATGTTGCGCCATACGTAGCCAGTTTCAACAGTGTCGAAATGCGCTTGCGTCAGTTCCTTTGCCGTGGGGCGGAACTGGTAGGTTAGGAATGCGCCGCCCGTGCGGATTACGCGCTGCGTTGCCTCCACAATGCCGTTTGCAACAGATTCGGGCAGAGATGAGAACGGCAGTCCGGAAAGCACGAAGTCGGCCTTGTCGTGCCCGATCCGGCGCACATAATCCTCCACGTTTTCCGCCGAACCCAGTATGGCGTGAAAGCGCTTGTCCTGCACGGTGCGCTGCAGATACTCGATAAAGCGGGGATTGGTGTCAATCACCAGCAATTCGCCGCCCGGCGGCAGGCGGTCGAGGATATGGGGGCAGAATGTGCCCACGCCCGGCCCGTATTCCACGAACAGCTTGCACCGCGGCCAATCCACCCTGTCCAGCATGGCATTTATCGTCACGCGGGAGGACGGAATGATGGAACCCACCATCTTGGGATTTTCGACGAAACCCCGGAAGAACACGCCAATGGGGCCTAACATCCGGCTGAACGCCCCGCGCCTTGTGCTATTGTTGGACAGGACTTGATCATTTCCATTCACGTGTATGGCAGCCTTTTCCTTGCGGTAGGGTGATCGCTTTTCAAACGGGTTCTCCCCCATGGCGATGCACAGCGCAAAATCCAATAGCAACTGCCGGGGCAATCACAATTCCCAACTGAAATTGCTTCATTTTCCGGGATAGCGCTGACGCATTGCCAATAGGGGCGCCCCATATTTCAACGAATTAGCGAATCAAACCGTCATTCTGCCTTGTCCAGGGGCGGAACATGGCGATCCACCACGAAGGCCGCGGCAGAGACCAGTACGGCAGCGGCGGCCAGCGTGCCGAAGAAGGGCCATACACTGTTGCCGCCGGCATCCAGCAGCGCCCCGCCCAGCCCTGTGGCCGAAACCGCGCCCAACCGGCTCATGAAAATACCAAAGCCGATGCCGCCCGAACGGCAGCTGGGCGGATAGCCGTGAGTCATCATCACATACATGCCCGCAATCGACGCGCTGAAGGCAAAGCCTGACAGACCCACAAGCCAGGTGACATAATTGCGCCGCGCTTCGTCCAGCTGATCGGGCAAGCCCTCTATTGTGAAACCGATGGCCAGCATCCACACCACCATGATGGCTGAAAGCGCGGCCATCACGATCCGCGAGCCGAAGCGGCGCATGATGATGCCCACCAGTATGGAGCCGACCATGGAGCTGATCCCGGCCAGCGCCACGGCATCGCCAGCCTGGTCCAGCGTGAAATCTTCCGCTGTCAGGAATGTCGTGCCCCAGCTGAGGATGCCGTATGCCACCAGTGTCGATGCGGCAAAGGCGATGCCGATGCCAAGGTTCAGTCTGAAGTTGGAAGGATGAAGCACACCGATCTGCGGACCGTCCGCACTGTCGGTATGGTGCTTGTCGGGCGTTAGCGAAACGTCATCGTCCAGCACCAGCTTTGCGTGTTTTTGCGCCAGTTCTCCGCGCCTGCGCGCCAACAGGAAGGAAGGGCTGTCGCGCAGCACCAGTCCTACCGCGATCACCACCAGCAACGTGGCCATGCCGAAGATCAGGAACGTGCCTTCCCAGCCATAGACCGCTTCAAGGTCCGGGCCGATCCAGCCCACCACTGTGCCGCCGATGGGTGTGCCCACCGCCAGCGTGCTGATCGCCACGGGCCGCCAGCGATCAGGCAGCCACTCGCCCGCCATCGCCAGCGCATTGGCATAGGCACCGCCAAAACCAAGCCCGGCAAACATGCGCCAGAACGCCATCATCCATACACCCTCGGATGTGGCGGCGGCCATGGTGCCCAGCGAGAATACCATTGCTGCGATCACCAGCGTCCAGCGCCGCCCGATGGCATCGCCCAGCCAGCCCCCGCCCCAACCGCCAAGGCCAAAGCCGATCAGCGCCGCCATCATGGCGATGCCGAAGGTGGAGCGGCTGACATCAAAGGCTTCCATCACCTTTGGCGCGACAACGCCCAGCAATTGCAGATCAATGCCATCGCATACCAGCACCAGCATGCACACTGCCACGATCGCCCATTGAAATGGCTTTACCGGCTGCGCATTCAGCGCCTCTCCGAATGTGGTCGTGCCTGGTTTGCTTGCCATGATTTTTGCCTCTCCGTGCCGCACAATGCCAGCAGGCAGGCGAATGTCACGCAGAAACCATGCCGGAAATCCGCCCGCCCAGCTTGCAGACCCTTGCCGCGGGTGGCAGCAGGTAAGTGCGCCCAACCTGTAGGAGTCTTGCATGACCATTTCGCTTTACGATGCCACCATCCCCACCATGGTCCAGATGCTGGGAGCGGCGCAGGGGTGGATCGAAAAGGCCAAGGCCAGCAGTATCGACGATACGGATATCGCGGCATCCGCACTGGCGGACGACATGCTGCCATTTGCCTATCAGATCAAAAGCATGGTCGTGCACTCTGTAGG
>JBASBA010000205.1:0-10325 GCA_049650885.1 Alteraurantiacibacter sp.
GTGGATGGGTGTGCTGGCAGCTTGCCGGCTGCGAATCAGAACATGCGAATTGAATACGGGGTGGCAGGGGCATCGAGACGATGTTTTGCGCCTCCGATGAACGGGGATTAGGGTCAGATGGAATTTCGGAACGGAGACGACGAAGCGATGGGGCTGGACGAGCACAACGCGGATGAAAACGAAACCACCCTGGCAAAGCAGGGGCTGGCCACGAAAAAGCCTTCGGACGAGAAAGCGGTAAGCATGGAAAAGACGGATTTGGGCAGCGAAGAACTGGTAAGTGACGCTGCCGCAGCTGCGCTGGCCGAGGCCACCAAGGCTGCCCTCAAGCCACAAAGCGATTCAAAGACGGTGAACGCGCGCCGTTTCACCATCGTTACCGATGCTTCGCGCGATGCGAACCTCACCGATTTCGGCAAGGAAACGCTGAACGATCGATACCTGCTGCCGAACGAGACCTATCAGGACCTGTTCGCCCGCGTGGCCGATGCCTATGCCGACGATCAGGACCATGCGCAGCGTCTTTACGACTACATTTCCAATCTCTGGTTCATGCCCGCAACGCCCGTGCTTTCCAACGGCGGCACGGGGCGCGGCCTGCCGATCTCATGCTATCTCAATTCCGTGTCGGACAGCCTCGACGGTATCGTCAACACCTGGAACGAGAACGTGTGGCTGGCATCCAAGGGCGGCGGTATCGGCACCTATTGGGGCAATGTTCGCGGTATCGGCGAACCTGTTGGCCTGAACGGCAAGACCAGCGGCATCATCCCCTTCGTGCGGGTGATGGACAGCCTGACGCTGGCCATTTCGCAAGGGTCGCTGCGGCGCGGCTCAGCCGCTTGTTACATCGACATTCACCACCCGGAAATCGAGGAATTCCTCGAAATCCGCAAACCTTCGGGCGATTTCAACCGCAAGGCGCTGAACCTGCATCACGGCGTATTGCTGACCGATGCCTTCATGGAAGCGGTGCGCGCGGGCGAGAAGTTTGAACTGCTTTCCCCCAAGGACGGCAGCGTTCGCGGCGAAGTGGACGCGCGCAGCCTGTTCCAGAAGCTGGTGGAAACGCGCCTTGCCACGGGCGAGCCCTACATCGTGTTCTCCGACACGGTGAACCGCATGATGCCAAAGCATCACCGCGACCTGGGCCTCAAGGTTTCCACCTCCAACTTGTGCAGCGAGATCACCCTGCCAACGGGTATCGATCACCTTGGCAATGATCGCACGGCGGTGTGCTGCCTCTCCTCGCTCAACCTGGAAAAGTGGGAAGAGTGGGAAGGCGACAAGACCTTCATCGAAGATGTCATGCGCATGCTCGACAACGTGCTGCAGGACTATATCGACCGCGCACCCGAAGAAATGGCCCGCGCCAAGTATTCCGCCATGCGCGAACGCAGCGTGGGCATGGGCGTGATGGGCTTCCACTCCTTCCTCCAGTCAAAGGGCATCGGATTTGAAAGCCCCATGGCGAAGGTGTGGAACCTGAAGATGTTCAAGCATATCAACGCCAAGGCGAACGAAGCCTCCATGATGCTGGCGCATGAGCGCGGCCCCTGCCCCGATGCCGAAGACATGGGCGCTATGGAGCGTTTCAGCTGCAAGATGGCGATCGCGCCCACCGCTTCGATCAGCATTATCTGCGGCGGCACCAGCGCCTGTATCGAGCCGATCCCGGCGAATATCTACACCCACAAGACGCTGTCTGGCAGTTTCGTGGTGAAGAACCCGTATCTGGAAAAGATCCTCGACAAGAAATCGAAGAACTCCACCAATATCTGGAACTCCATCCTGGAGAAGAACGGCAGCGTCCAGCACCTGGATTTCCTGACTGTGGAGGAGAAGGCCGCCTTCAAGACCAGCTTCGAGATCGATCAGCGCTGGCTGCTGGAATTTGCCGCAGACCGTTCGCCCTTCATCGATCAGGCGCAATCGCTGAACCTGTTTATCCCGGCAGATGTCGACAAGTGGGATTTGGCGATGCTGCACTTCCAGGCATGGGAAAAGGGCATCAAGTCCCTCTATTACCTGCGCTCCAAGAGCGTGCAGCGCGCAGGCTTCGCGGGCGGCGTGGAAGCGGACAATACCGGCGAACCGGCGAAATACGAACTGCCGACGACGGATTACGACGAGTGTTTGGCCTGTCAGTAAGCCTCTATCAGGCCCCGTTCAGGCGCCTGGAGTGAAAGCCTTGCGATCAGAAGGCTTTTAGGAAGTAATCGCGATGGATAACGAGACCTTTCGTGTGGTTGCCGTCGCAATTCTGGGATTAGCGGCCCTGGCTGCCGTTGTTCGCGGCACGCATTTGTCGGTGAAAGGGGAGAGGAAGCATGGCTTCCGCTTCCTGTTGCTGGCTGCCACGCTGATGATTGTGATGATTGGCGTTATCGTTCTGAGGAATAGCTGACAGCAATGGCCGTGATACCTGTTCTGATCGTGCTGGTTGCCGTTGTCCTGTTCATGCAGGCGCGCAAACGGGGGGATACCAGGCAGGCGGCAACGATGCGCAAGATCGCGATGGGGCTTGGCATCATCGCCATCGCGCTTGCCGTTTTTGGTGCGTTCGACATCGGGCAGGATAACAATGCGAGCAGGGCGGCGCTCGACGCTGACGGCCAAGTCTAGGCGGATTATCGCGAAGCTGCGCGGCTAAAACAGCGGCAGACGAGCCACTTTGGCCGGGCTGAACGATACGCCGAAAACCTGTGAAAGCATTTTACCATATTCGCTGGCCGTATCAAGCGTGCGACGCTCTACATCCTTGTCCTTTCGCCATACGGTCAACTGGCGATCGACGAGGCTGGCAAAGCCATCGGGCAGGCAGATGCTGGCCACGGTCAAATTGGTAAAGCGGGAGCTTACATGCGTGGCGGACCAAAAGGTGCCCAATGCCAGATCCGCCTCCGCCACCTGTGTCAGGTCAAAGGCATATTGTGGCTCCCACGCGTCATCGCTTTTCACTCGCCCATCCGTCGCAAGTTTCGGGCCCCTGCGCTCCAGCAACCATGCGCCAGGCAAGTCTCCCTCAGCGGCGATGCGGGTGATGCGATGGCGTGCCCCGTCGCCGGTGGCCGCTTCCTCGCCATCGCGCAAAGGCATGGGCGGCGCGTAGGAGCTGCGTCGAAGTGGATGCCTTTTGTCGCACTACCCTGCCCCATGTCTATGCGATTGGCGATTGCGCAGCACATGCCAGTCGTTTCGCAGGTGGCAAGGTGATCCGTCTCGAAAGCGTGCAGAATGCCAACGATATGGCGAAAATTGCGGCGGCGGCCATTTGCGGCAATGAACAGCCATATCAGGCAACTCCCTGGTTCTGGTCTACCCAGTACGATCTGAAGTTGCAGGCGGTAGGTCTTTGCCACGGGCACGATGAGGTTGTTGTGCGGGGGGGATCCAGGCCTGCGGAGTTTCTCGGTGGTCTATCTAAAACACGCAAGGATTGTCGCGTTCGACTGTGTGAACGCCGTCAAGGACTGCGTACAGGGGAAAAGCCCGTTGAGGCCCGTGCAACGGTGCCCACCGAAGAACTGGCTCGAGCGGATCTTACATTGAAGGAACTGGCTAGTGCACTCTCAATTTAGGTCGGTCTACGCTTTCGGCGGCAAAGCCGACCATTCCGATCTCCGCCAGCGCGACAAGACGATCACCGGCGGCAAGGGCGCCAACCTCGCCGAGATGGCCAGCATCGGCCTGCCGGTGCCTCCCGGCTTCACCATCACCACCGAGGAATCGGTGCGATACCTGAATCAGGGCGAGGATTTCTCCGACGAATTGCGCGCGCAGGTGGCGCAAGCGCTCACCCACGTTGAAGCCGAAGTGGGTAAGAAGTTCGGCAATGCCGCTGATCCGCTGCTTGTCTCGGTACGCTCGGGCGCGCGCGTCTCGATGCCCGGCATGATGGACACGGTGCTCAATCTCGGTCTCAATGACAAGACGGTAGAAGGCTTGGCCGCCACTTCGGGCGACAAGCGTTTTGCCTGGGATAGCTATCGCCGCTTCATTCAGATGTATTCGGATGTGGTTCTCGGTCTCGACCATGCACTTTTTGAAGACGCTCTCGAGACTGCGAAGGAATTCCACGGCTATCAATCAGATACCGAATTGACGGCGGATGATCTCATGAGGCTGGTTGGGGCTTATAAAATTATCGTGGATTGTGAGCTAAACCGCCCGTTCCCGCTGGACGTGAACGAGCAGCTGTGGGGCGCGATTGCCGCCGTCTTCGAAAGCTGGGATGCGGAGCGCGCCAAAGTCTACCGCCGCCTGAACAACATTCCCGGCGACTGGGGCACGGCCGTCAATGTGCAGGCCATGGTGTTCGGCAACATGGGCGATACGAGCGCAACCGGCGTTGCCTTCACGCGCGATCCCTCCACCGGAGAGCGCAGCTATTACGGCGAATGGCTGGTGAACGCACAGGGCGAGGACGTGGTGGCCGGCATCCGCACACCGCAATACCTCACCAAGGCACGGCGAGAGGCGGCTGGCGCGGAGCTGCCCAGCATGGAAGAAGCGATGCCCGCTGCCTACCAGGAGCTTGCGCGCGTGTTCGACCTGTTGGAAAACCATTACAAGGACATGCAGGATATAGAGTTTACCGTGCAGGAAGGCGTGCTTTGGATGCTGCAAACCCGCAGCGGCAAACGCACTGCCAAGGCCGCCTTGAAGATGGCGGTGGAAATGGTGGACGAAGGCCTGATCGACGAGAAGACCGCCATTTTGCGCGTCGATCCGATGGCGCTGGACCAGTTGCTGCATCCCACGCTCGATCCCGATGCCCCGCGCGATGAACTGGCCACAGGTTTGCCTGCATCGCCCGGTGCGGCATCCGGCAAGATCGTGCTGGATGCGGATACGGCAGAACTGTGGGCCAATCGCGAGGAGGACGTGATCCTCGTTCGCGTGGAAACCAGCCCCGAAGATATCCACGGCATGCACGCAGCGCGCGGCATCCTGACGGCGCGCGGCGGCATGACCAGCCACGCTGCCGTGGTGGCGCGCGGCATGGGCCGCCCCTGTGTATCGGGCGCATCTGCCGTCTCGATCAACCTGGAAAACCGCACCTTGCGTATCGGCAATCGAGAATTGAAAGAGGGCGATGTCATCACGCTGGACGGCGCAAAGGGCCAGATCATGGCCGGCCGCGTCGCCACGATAGAGCCAGAACTTGCCGGAGATTTCGGCGTGCTGATGGAATGGGCGGACAAGCACCGCCGCATGGGCGTGCGCACCAATGCCGAGACGCCGGAGGATTGCAAGACGGCGCGCGGCTTTGGCGCAGAGGGCATCGGGCTTTGCCGCACGGAGCACATGTTTTTCGATGCGGGCCGCATCAGTGCCGTTCGCGCCATGATCCTGGCCGACGACGAGACCGGTCGTCGTACTGCTTTGGCGAGATTACTGCCCGAGCAGCGCAGCGATTTTGCGGAAATTTTCCGCACCATGCACGGTCTGCCTTGCACGATCCGCCTGCTTGATCCGCCGCTGCATGAATTCATGCCGACGCGAGACGAGGAATTCCAAGAATTGTCTGACAGCCTGAATGTCAGCATGGATCACCTGAAGCGGCGCGCGAACGAATTGCACGAATTCAACCCGATGCTGGGCCATCGCGGGTGCCGCCTGGGGATCACCTTCCCCGAAATCTACGAAATGCAGGCACGCGCCATATTCGAGGCAGCTTGTGATGTAACCGCGGAGGGCGGTGAGCCGGTCGTACCGGAGGTGATGATCCCGCTGGTCGCCACCCGCAAGGAACTGCAGATCCTGCGCAAGCTGGTGAACGACGCCGCAGACCAGGTGTTTGCCGAGCGCGGGGCCAGCGTGGAATATCTTGTCGGCACGATGATCGAACTTCCGCGCGCTGCCCTGATGGCGGGCGAAATCGCGGAAGAGGCGCGCTTCTTCAGCTTTGGCACCAATGACCTGACGCAGACCGCACTGGGCGTTTCACGCGATGATGCCGGACGTTTCCTTTCTCCCTATGTGGAAAAGGGAATTTACGCGCGCGATCCCTTTGTCAGCCTGGATGTGGACGGCGTGGGCCAGCTTGTCGAAATCGCGGTGGAGCGGGGAAGGGCTACGCGCGGCGATATCAAGCTGGGCATTTGCGGGGAGCATGGCGGCGATCCGGAAAGCATCGCCTTTTGCGAGAAAGTCGGCCTCGATTACGTCTCCGCCTCTCCATACCGCGTGCCGATTGCACGGTTGGCCGCAGCGCAGGCAGCACTACGTTCCGGCGATTGATCTGCGCCCGCTCAAGGTGAGGATGGAGAAGGTTTCGATAACGCGGCCATCTTCGTCTGCCTGCTCCAGAAATGCGGCCCGCGCGCGCACCAGTCCGGCGCGGGTCAGGGGCGGGGCGGCAGAGGACAGGACATTGCCAAGCCCCTGTTCGCGAAGGTCCGAGACAAGCCGATCAAGAGAGCCGTATCGCACATTAAGCGAATGGGAATCGACCACCGGGTCTTTCCATCCGGCACGCTGCAAAAGCTCTGCTCCGGCGCGCGTATCCACCAGCGGATGCATTCGGGCAGCTGGCCGATCAGGCTCCGCCGCATAAATCGCCTTGCGCAACCTTGGCAATGAACCCGCGCCGGGAAACATCGCGATAACGAGCCCGCCCGGAGCCAGAGCCTGACGCAAGTGGATCAGCGCGCCCGGCAAATCGTTCACTGTATCCAGCAATCCGAGAACGGCGATAAATTCATAGCCGCCGCCGGGGAAGGGCTGTTGCAGGTCGATCGCATCCGCACCGACAATATCGGCCTCCCGCAGAGCTGGCACTTCGGACAGGTGGTGCTGCTTGATATATCCGGAGAAATCGCCAATCAGCAACGCCTTCGCAGGGTTAAAACGCAAAAAAGCCAGACGTTCGGCGATGTCATCAATCATGTCTTCCTGCACAAATCGCGCTGCATCCTGCCCGCGCTGCTGCAGACCCATCATACGCAAACGACTGGATTTGCGCCTTTGTTCGGAAAAAATTCTGGGAGGTGTAGTTGCCATCCCGCTTGCCTAGCGTCCACGGCGCGGGCAGCATAGACCGTATGGCATTGAAAGACGCTTTCGCTCCGCTGGTAGACCTGATCTATCCGCCGCGATGCCCGCTTTGCGGTGAAGCCATCGCCGCACAAAGAGGGCTATGCCTGGATTGCTGGTCCGCTTTGGAAATACCGTCGCAAGGCGGTGATGGCATCGCAGCAGCAACGCTTTACAACGATACCGCTCGTCAACTGGTGTTGAATTTCAAGCATGGACGAAAGATCTCGCTCGCCCCGATGATGGCGCGGCTGATTGCTGCGCGACTGGGCGTGCTGGATGGCGATTGGCTGGCCGTGCCGGTTCCGCTGCACCATTTGCGCCTGTGGCAGCGCGGCTTCAATCAATCCGCACTGATTGCGCGGGAATTGTGCAAGATAACCGATGCCAGGCTGGTGGTCGATGCGCTGCTGCGTCCAACGCGAACGCCTAGTCTCGGCGGGCTGGGCAAAGAGGACCGTGCAAGGGTTCTGAACGGGGCGATCACAGCCAATCCGGCGCGTGCATCCCGGCTGGCCGGTGCGAAGGTGTTGCTGGTGGACGATGTGCTGACAAGCGGCGCAACCACCGATGCCTGCAAAGTGGCGCTGAGGCAGGCGGGCGCTGCGCAAATTCGTATCGCCTGTTTCTCTCGCGTCGGACAGAGCCGGTAAACACGGGGCCAACGCAAAACGCCCGGGCACGATGTCCCGGGCGTTCGCGTGACGATAATGATGAAACTTTCGCGCTAGCCCCCCAGCCGCGCGGTCCGTTCCAATCCCTCATGAACCAGGCATCCCCGTTTTCAAGGTAATGCCAGAACCCCCCACACCTTGGCCGGTATGGCAGGCGGCCCGTCCAGCCGCGTCCGCATTCATCTCACCGAAAGGTTGAAAGACAAACACCAAACTCTGTTGCCGGTAGTTTTCAGCGAGACTATGTGTTCATCTTGCAACAAATGAGTACATGGATTGAAACCTACTGCTCGAATCAATCAGGTATAGTCGAAAGGACAAAACCATTTCCGAGGACGTATCAGACCGTGAAGCCGGTACCGTTTTCACGCCCAGGTTCGATGCCGCAGGACTGCTGAGCGCCGTCGTGCAGCATGTCGACACAGGCGAGGTGCTGATGCTGGCATTTATGGACGAGGCCGCGCTGGCAGCTACCCGCAAGACGGGCATTGCGCATTTCCATTCACGCAGCCGCGGCACACTGTGGATGAAGGGAGAGACATCCGGCAATACCCTCTCGGTTGTCGAGATATTGGTGGATTGCGATCAGGATGCGCTGATTTTGAAGGCGCAGCCAGCAGGTCCGGCTTGCCATACGGGCGCGCGAAGCTGCTTCTATCGCAGATTAAGAGGCGACAGGCTTGAACAGACGGATGCAACCGCATGAACGGCTGGACCGCCCCCACGCGCGACACGCTGTTCGTGCTGAACGATGTGCTGCAAATCACCGATTGCAATTTGCCAGGCTATGAATCGCTGGATGAAGAGACGGTGCAGGCGGTGGTGGAGGGCATGGGCAGGTTCTGTGTCGATGTGCTCGCTCCACTAAATCCCGTTGCGGATGCACAGGGTTGCACACGGTACCAGGATGGCAGTGTCACCACTCCTGATGGTTTCAGACAGGCATATGACCAGTTGGTGGAGTCCGGCTGGAACACGCTTGCATCTCCGCCGGCTTATGGCGGGCAGGGCATGGGCCATGTGCTGGGCACCGTGCTGGAAGAATTCATGAATTCCGCCTGCCCTGGATTCATGATGTATCCTGGTATCGTGGGCGGAGCGACTTCCACGATCATACATTCAGGCAGCGACGATTTGAAAGCCACCTATGTCGAAAAGATCGTGAGCGGCGAATGGCTGGCCACGATGGCATTGACAGAAGGCCATGCGGGCACGGATCTTGGCTTGATGCGCACCAAGGCGGAGCCGCAGGATGACGGGTCATACTCCATCACGGGCGAGAAGATCTTCATCTCCGGCGGCGATCACGACCTGACCGATAACATCGTCCACCTGGTGCTGGCGCGCGTTCCCGATGCGCCTGTCGGTTCGCGCGGCATTTCCCTGTTCCTCGCGCCGAAAATCCTGCCAGATGGCAGCCGCAATGGCATTTCCTGCGCTTCCATCGAACACAAGATGGGCCTCAACGGCAGCGCCACCTGCGTGATGAATTTCGACGGCGCGAAAGGCTGGCTGCTTGGGCAGGAAAACGGCGGCCTTGGCGCGATGTTCATCATGATGAATGCCGCTCGCCTTGGCGTGGGTGTGCAAGGCCTTGCCCATGCCGAACATTCCTACCAGCGGGCCGCGCAATATGCGCTGGATCGCAAGCAAGGTCGGGGAATGGGCAAGCGTGCCAATCCCGATGACGCGGCCGATAGCCTGCTTGTCCACCCTGACGTGCGCCGCATGTTGATGGACGGGCGCGCCTTTGCAGAGGGTTTCCGTGCGCTGGTTTTGTGGACGGCCCTGCAAATAGATCGGGCGCACGCTGCAGAGGCGGAGGCAGAGCGGAAGGAGGCCGACGCTCTCGTGTCCTTCCTCACCCCGGTCATCAAGGCCTATGGCAGCGATCGCGGGTTTGAGACGGCGGTGGAGATGCAGCAGGTGCTGGGCGGTCACGGCTATGTAAAGGAATGGGGCATGGAACAGATCGTGCGCGATGCCCGCATCGCCATGCTCTACGAAGGCGCCAACGGCGTGCAGGCGCTCGATCTTGCCGGGCGCAAGACGGCAAGGGACGGCGGCAACGCCGCGCGCGCGTTCTTTGCGCTGGTGGAAGAAGCAGCGCGTGATGCGGATGAACCCATAGGGTATCCCCTGCTATCCGCGCTGGAAGATGCCCGCCACAGTCTGGACTGGTTGCTGGAAAATGCTTCGCACGATGCAAACAATGTCGGGGCGGCGTCTTACGCCTTCATGCAGATTATCGGCGTGGTGGCTGTCGGCTGGATGTGGGCACGCATGACACGCGCCGTAAATGGACGTGATGATGAATTTGCACAGGCAAAACGCATCACGGCGCGCCATTACGCAGAACGTACCCTGCCAAAAACCGCAACCTTGCGCACCTGTGTTGAAGCAGGAGCGAGCAATCTGATGGCCATGCCTGAAGCGGCATTCGTGCGCGCCTAGCGTTCCAGTATCTCGTCGAACAGCGACATCATCGCCTCCCGGCTTTGCCGATCGGCGCTTGCATCGAAGGCGGTGGCAGGATTGTCATTGGGGGCAGGGTTGGTGAAGCCGTGTTTCACGCCCGAGTAGGAATGGAAATGCCAATCGGCCCCCGCA
>JBASBA010000206.1:0-2327 GCA_049650885.1 Alteraurantiacibacter sp.
AAGCTGGCCGGCTACCGCGCGGAAAAGCTGCGCGGCGGGGCGTGGCAGACGCTTTCCAGCGATGGGCCGTTTCACCTGCGGCAATACCGCGTCATCATGTCGGTCGGCGCGCCCGACGGGTCCGGCCTGAAGATCGAGGATCTGATCCTGATGCGCGACGGGCTGATCGCCGCGCTCGATTCCATCAACATCCCGGTGCGCGAGTTCACCCCCATCGATCTCATCCGCTATTTCGATGAGATACTCGCGCCCTCGACCGGGGCGGGGGACGATGCGCCGGGCTACAACAAGTTCGATCCGATCAACGAGCAGTGCATCCGCCGCGATCTGGTAACCCATGTCGAGCGCGACCGCCTGCTCATTCACGCGCAGTCGTTGCGCCCGACCGGCGAGACGGTGGACGGCGTTCCCGAATATAACGATTACGTGCCGGAGAAGTTCGACATCCGCACGATGTCGATCCGCAACTTCCCCGATCGCTGGGCACCGTGGGACACGCAGAAGACCATCGGCGACATCTTCAATCCCAAGCTCGCTCTGCCATGCCCGACGCTCCAGACCGTCTGCGGGACCATACCGAACAGCGAGACCTCGGAATCCAAATCCGGCTATAAGGCGGCGCGCACGCAGCAATTATCCGAAGGGCAGGGCGTCAAGCTGGTCCCCAAGATCAGGGATCAGGCCGCCGAGTGGCGGTTCATCCAGGAACGCGTGAAGGCGGGCGAGAAGCTCCTCAAATGCTATTATTCGGTAAGCGTCATTTCCCCGCGCGGGAAGGGCGATGCCAATGAGCGCGTCATCAAGGCGCTCTACAAATCCGCCGGTTGGGATCTGATCGACGAGACGCACATCCAACTGCCGGCGATGATGTCGCATTTCCCATTGCTGATTGCGGACGGGCTCCAGTCCGATCTGGAACGCATGAAGCGCTTCCGCACATTGCGCTCCGCCAACGTCGCCGCGATCGCGCCGATGCAGGGCGAATATGTCGGCGGGCATATCCCGCATCTGCTGTTCGTCGGCCGGCGCGGTCAGCCGCAATTCTGGTCTCCGTTCCAGAACAATGCGGGCAACCACAATGTCGCGATCTCGGGCAAGTCCGGTTCGGGCAAGTCGGTGCTGCTGCAGGATCTGACTGCCAGCTTCGCGGGCGTCGGCGCCAAGACCATCGTGATCGATGACGGCCGCTCGTTCGAGCATATGGCCAAGGCCATCGGCGGGACGTTTACCGAGTTCAGACTTTCATCCGGTATTTCGATTAACCCGTTTAGAATGATCGATCCTACGATCGCGGCGGAGGACGAGGATTATCTCGTCGACTGCCTGGCGATGCTGAAAGCGATCGTCAGCCAGATGGCGCGCTACGAGCAGCGTCTCAACGATACCGAGCGCGGATTGATTGACCAGGCCGTCAACGCGGTCTGGAGCGAGAAAAGCCATGACGGGACGGTCGATGATGTCATCGCCTTTCTCGGCACGCAGGAACACCCCTCCGCGCAGGATCTTGGCACGTCGTTGCTCCCGTTCTCGCAGGCGGGCACCTACGGGCGTTTTTTCATTGGCGACAACAATCTCGATCTGACCGCCGATCTGACCGTGTTCGAACTGTCCGATCTCGCTTCGCGCGAGGAACTGCGCAGCGTGGTTCTGACCTCGATCATGTTCGTTGCCTCGCAGACGATGCGGCGCATGGATCGCTCGATCCCGAAAGCGCTCATCATCGACGAGGCGTGGCAGATGCTGCGCGGCGGCGCGATGGCGGACTTCGTGGAGGCCTATTCGCGCACCTGCCGCAAATATGGCGCATCGCTCATCACCGCGACGCAGTCGATCAACGATTACTACAAGTCGGAAGGCTCGCAGGCCGCGCTCGAAAACTCGGACTGGTTCCTCGTCCTCGCGCAGAAGGCGGAGACGATTTCGGGGTTCCGTAATTCCGACCGCTTCGAGATGAGCAGTTACTCCGAAGCCCTGATGCGGTCGCTCAAGCGCAACGGCATCGACTATTCCGATATCCTCATCCGTGGCCCTGAAACCGAGACGGTCGCGCGGCTCGTCCTCGATCCGTTCTCGGGCACGCTTTATTCCTCGAGCCCTGATGTTTTTGCACAGATCGAGGCGCTGGTCGAGCAGGGCTATCCGATGGGCGAGGCCATCGAGGCGGTAGCGTTCCCCGAAATGCACGCGCCCATGCTGGAGGCAGCGGAATGAAGCGTCCATTCATCTCCTCCGCCAGCATACAGGATGCTGCGATCGCAGGACTGCGCATTGCAGGGTGGCTCGCGGTGAACAGCCTGATTGCATTGGGACTGCTCAGCCTCGCCGCG
>JBASBA010000207.1:0-9756 GCA_049650885.1 Alteraurantiacibacter sp.
CTGTAAACGCCTGCGAAGGATCAGCCTTCGGGATTCAATCTTTCGCGCATTTCCTTGCCCGGTTTGAAATAGGGCACCCGCTTTGCGGCCACCTCCACCGATTCGCCCGTGCGCGGGTTGCGGCCGGTGCGGGCATCGCGCTCCCTGGTGGAGAACGTGCCAAAGCCGCGCAATTCAACGCGGCCACCTTCGGCAAGGCGCTGCGTGATTTCCTCGAAGAAGACATCGACGACCTGTTCAATTTCCTCTGGACGCAAATCAGGATTGTCTGCGCAGAGCGCCTGAAGAAGTTCGGACCTAATCAATCAAATTCCCCCCAAGGGTTCTGGGTTTGCAAAAAGCAGCCCTGTTTTCAACCATGCGCAGACCCGAAGCGCGTTGCTAGTATCAAATTGACAGAATACCGCCAGTTTCGCAATCTCCATGCACAATTATCGCACCAAAATTATCGCAAAGTTCGATTTAACCCGGCGGCATTCTGGCGGCACGGCGAGCTAGACGTGGTTCAGCAGGTCTGCGGGTTCCAGCCCAAGACGATCGATGCGTTTGCGGATTTCGGGCCATTCGTCCTGTAGAAATGTATCACGCTCCGTCTGGCGCAGGCGGCCAGCCGCTCCTTCGCGCACGAACATCCCCACGCCGCGTTGCACGCGGATCAACCCGTCAGACTGGAATTGCTGGTAGGCCTTGGCCACCGTCAACGGATTGGCACCCTGCTGCGCCGCAAAGGCGCGCACCGAGGGGAGCATTTCACCTTCAGGATAACTGCCATCGATAATGGCGGCGGCAATCTGCTCTCGCAATCGAAGGTAGACGGGGCGTGTATAGGCCATAGGTGAGTGAGTGCCATAATACAGCGGGGCAGGTCAAGCAGATGGCCAGAAAAATGCATTGCGAGGCGGTTTCAGTCGCAACTTGGCTTCACATGGCCAAAACATTCGTTAGGGTGCCCGTTTTCCGCGACGAGTCCGGGTCAATCCGGGCCAAGAACCATTTGAGGACGTACGAATGAAAGACCTGGCCTTGTGGAACGAGGGCGACTGGATCGTGGCAATCGCGTCCGTCGTGCTTGCCATCTTCCTTTTCGCTGGCTTTTGGGCGGTAACGCGCAAGCAGCCTGAAGTCGGTGGCCACCCCAAGGGCTTGTACATTCTCTTCTTCGCGGAAATGTGGGAGCGTTTCTCTTATTACGGCATGCGCGCGCTGCTGATCTTCTACCTCACGCAGCATTGGCTCTACAACGACAGCGCCTCCAACATCATCTACGGCGCCTACGTCAGCCTCGTGTATATCACGCCGGTTCTGGGCGGGTGGCTGGCCGACCGTTACCTGGGGCAGCGCAAGGCGGTGCTGTTTGGTGCGGTGCTGCTGACACTGGGCCACTTCTTCATGGCGTTTGAGGGTACGGGCGGACAGAACGATCCCACCATCAACATCTTCTGGCTCGCTCTCAGCTTCATCATCGTGGGCTCGGGCTTCCTGAAGGCGAACATCTCCGTCATCGTGGGTCAGCTTTATCCACGTACCGACGTGCGCCGCGATGGCGCCTACACCATCTTCTACATGGGCATTAACGTGGGTGCCGCGATCGGTACGATCATCGCCGGCTACCTTGGCGTCACGATCGGCTGGGCATACGGCTTTGGCGCGGCCGGTATCGGCATGTTGCTGGGCCTGATCGTATTCATCCTCGGCAAGCCTCTGCTGCTGGGCCAGGGTGAACCTCCCAAGCCACTTACCAAGGGCACGGAATGGACGATGTATGCAGTGGGCGCAGTTGGCGTTGCCATCATGTGGCTGCTCATCCAGTACCAGTCCGTGGTCGGCGGCCTCATGCTGGTCTGCGGTATTGCGCTGCTGGCCTATGTTTTGATCGAAGCGTTCAAGCTGGAAAAGCATCCGCGTGAGCGCATGTTTGCGATCCTGTTCCTGATCGCGCTTCAGCCCCTGTTCTGGGGCCTGTTCGAGCAGGCGGGCGGTTCGCTCAATCTTTTCACCGATCGCTTCATCGATCTTGGCGGCGTTCCCGCTCCGATCTTCCAGTCGATCAATCCGATCTACATCATCCTGCTGGCTCCGCTGTTTGCCGGACTGTGGACATGGCTTGGCCGTCGCGGGCTGGAGCCTTCTACTCCGGCGAAGTTCGGTCTGGGCCTCGTTCAGCTTGGTTTCGGCTTCCTCGTCCTTGTCTGGGGCGCGGCGACTGTCAGCGCGGGTGAACTGATCCCGGTTATCTTCCTGTTCGGTATCTACCTGTTCCACACCACCGGCGAACTTTGCCTGTCGCCGGTCGGCCTCAGTGCAATGAACCGCCTCGCACCGCGGCACCTGGCATCGCTCATCATGGGCGCATGGTTCTTCGCCACGGCAGGCGGCAATTTCGTTGCCGGCATGATCGGCGCAGCCACCGGCGGCGAGGATGGCGAAATGACCCGAGAGGGCACGATGGAAATCTACCAGCAAATCGGCTGGGTTGCGATTGCCGTGGGTATCGTGGTGATCATCATCGCCCGCTGGGTGAAGAAGCTGATGCATCTCGATACGCTGGCTGATGACGATGCCGGTGACGATCTTGAAGGCCAGACCGAAGGTCCGGGTGAGCCACAGGGTGCAGGCATCCACCCCACCACCAATCCACGCTCCGGCCCACAGGGATAGTACATGAATCGTCGTCAACTTAACCTGGGCGGCTCTGCCACCCTGCTGGCCGCCACCGCGCTTGCACTGGCAGGCTGCACCTCGGCCTCCGGTAACGAACGTCCGGCAACCTCCACCGCATCTGTTGCGGGGGAGGAGCCTTACGCATCCACCTATCAAGCCTATCCCGGTGTGCCCACGGCCATCGTGGGTGCCACCATCTTCGATGGGGCTGGTGGCCGCATCGAGAACGGTGTGGTGCTGTTTGCCGATGGCGAAGTCGTGGGTGTAGGCGAAGCGGGCCTCGCCATCCCGGCAGGCTACACGCGTGTTGATGGAGCCGGACGCTTCGTCACGCCTGGCATCATCGATATTCACTCCCACCTCGGCGACTATCCCACACCCTCGGTGGCCGCACATAGCGACGGCAACGAGGCGACCAGCCCCACCACGCCCGAAGTCTGGGCAGAGCATTCGGTATGGCCGCAGGATCCCGGCTTCAGCCGTGCGCTGGCCAATGGCGGCATCACCACCCTCCAAATCCTGCCCGGCTCCGCCAACCTGATGGGCGGCCGTTCGGTAACACTGCGCAACGTGCCAAGCCGCACCGTGCAGGGCATGAAGTTTCCCGGCGCGCCCTATTCCATGAAGATGGCCTGCGGCGAAAATCCGAAGCGTGTTTATGGCGGCAGGGGCCGTGCACCCTCCACCCGCATGGGCAATTTCGCGGTCAACCGCGAAACCTGGCTGAAAGCTCAGGAATACATGGCGGAGGACGATCCCGACCGTGATCTGGCGATGGAAACGCTGGCTGGCGTGCTGTCGGGTGACATCATGATCCAGAACCACTGCTACCGCGCTGACGAGATGGCGCTGGTGATGAGCATGGCGCAAGAGTTCGGCTACCGCGTTGCCGCCTTCCATCATGCAGTCGAAAGCTACAAGATCGCCGATCTGCTGCGCGACAATGATGTTTGCAGCGCGGTTTGGGCAGACTGGTACGGCTTCAAGATGGAAGCATACGATGCCATCCCCGAAAATGCCGCACTGATCCAGAATCAGGGTGCCTGCGTCATCATCCATTCTGATGATGAGAACGGTATTCAGCGCCTTAACCAGGAAGCTGCAAAAGCGCAGGCCGATGGCCGCCGTATGGGCATCGATATTGCCGATGCGGACGTGATCAGCTGGATCACCCTCAACGCCGCGCGCGCCATGGGCATCGCCGATATGACCGGCAGCCTGGAGACAGGCAAGATGGCCGATGTCGTGCTGTGGAACGGCGATCCGCTGTCCATCTATTCCCGGCCTGAAATGGTGTGGGTCGATGGGGCAATGATGTATGACATGAACGATCCCGCAATGCGGCCCGTCAGCGATTTCGAACTGGGCCAGCCCGGTGAAGGAGACGTGAAATGAAGCGTCTTCTCTCCATCGCTGCCTCCGCGCTTGCACTGGCTGGCGCACCTGCCGCCGCACAGGATATCGCCATTACCGGCGCAACCGTCGCGACCGGAGACGGCAGCGATCCCATTACCAACGCCACGGTCGTCGTGCGCGGTGGACGCATCGTAGCCGCGGGCAACGATGTGGCCGTGCCCGCCGGAATGACCGCGCTGGACGGTAGCGGAATGTGGGTAACACCCGGCATCTTCGCCTCCATCACAAACCTTGGCCTGGTGGATGTGGATGCGGTGTCTGAAAGCAATGACGTGAACGCCAGCGATTCGCCATTCGGTGCCGCGCTGGACGTATCGCCCGTTATCAATCCCAATGCGCAGGATTTCGCCTACAGTCGCGCGGGCGGCGTGACCCGAGCCAGCGTTACGCCGGGTGCAGGTGCCTCCATCTTCGCTGGACAGGGCGCAATCGTGGATCTGGGCGCGGATTATGATGCCGTGCGCCATCCCCGCGCATTTCAGTATGTCGAGATGGGTGAGCGCGGCGCGTGGTTGGCGGGCGGAAGCCGTACCTCCGCCCACGCACTGTTGCGCAATGCCCTGCTGGAAGCGGGATCGTTCGGCGATGCCGCACAACTCACCGGCGGACGGCAGACGAGCGGCAACAGGCCGGGCCAGACCATTGGCCTTGATTCGCGTTTCGCCCCTGCCGCCGATCGGTCCAGCGATGTGTTGCTGACCCGTTTCGATGCCGCCGCGCTCGTGCCCGTCGTGAACGGAGAGCAGAAGATTTATGTCGAAGTGGAACGCGCCAGCGACATCCTCTCGATCCTTGCCCTGAAAGATGAATTTCCTTCGCTGGACATGGTGCTGGTGGGCGTTGCCGAAGGCTGGATGGTGGCGGACCGTATCGCCGCCGCTGGCGTTCCGGTGATCTCTGCCGCGCTGCGCGATCTGCCGGTATCCTTCGAACAGCTTGCTGCCACGCAAAGCAATGTTGGCCGCATGGTGGATGCAGGCGTCACCGTCGCCATCGGCGGCTATGACAGCAGCGGAGACCATCCGCGCGGCCTGCCACAAATGGCGGGCAACATGGTCGCGCTGAACCGCGTGCCCGGCGCAACGGGCCTCACCTGGGGCGAAGCCTTTGCCGCCATCACCTCCGTACCCGCAGCCGTAGCCGGGCTGGGGGGGCGGGTTGGCGTTCTGGCAGAAGGTGCGCACGGAGACCTGGTGATCTGGGACGGCGATCCACTGGAAACCAGCTCCGCCCCGATGCGCGTTTTTATAGACGGGGTGGAACAGCCGCTTACCAACCATCAGACGCGTCTGCGCGATCGTTACCGGTCGCTGGATGAAAGCCGGTTGCCGCGCGCCTACGAGCGATAAGCTCTGGCGCAGGACAGGGGGAAAGGGCGGGGCCGAAAGGTTCCGCCCTTTTGGTATGTGCGGTGTATCGTGGCTTGTGGGATGTGTGCCTGAGACCGAACCGGAATGGCTAGACCATGCAGTTGGCGACGGGCGCAAACTCCTCGCGCGGTACGCCGTGTACGCTTGAGAGTCTTTCAAATGGCAGTTTTACTATGATTCCGCCAACATCGAAATCGCCAATCGCCCCCAGCAGGCCAGCCATCGGATCGCCCTCTACACATGCGCCAAGCTCGACCATGCCCAGCGCAGGACCTTCGCGAATGGACCCGGTCCAGCGGCCAACGCGGACCACAACCGGACCCTGGTGATGCTTGCCCTCGCGGGGCTCCACCAGTTCCAGCCAGCTGCGCGCGATAAGCGTATTGTGAATTGACGAGCGCTTGGAAATCCAGCGCTGCTACTCGATAGTCGATCCGGGCTTCTTGCGCCGCCGGGTCATTATCCTGCGCACGCAACGGCACTGCGCCGGACATAATCATCAGGGCAACGGCCAGAGGCCCTCGCCTGAAGATTACGCGCGGGCCTCTTCGACCCCCGCCGAATTGTGGCGCAGCGCGCTCAAGACCTTGTCGACGATCTGCGGGGCGTTGAGACCCGCCTCGTCATACTGTTTCATCGGATCATCATGGTCGAGGAAGATATCGGGCAGGCGCATTGTGCGGATCTTCAGCCCGCCATCCAGCAGTCCCTCGTCGCTCGCCATGGTGAGGACATGTGCACCCAGCCCGCCGATGGACGCTTCCTCCACCGTCACCAGCACATCATGCGTGGCGGCCAGCTTGCGGATCATCTCTTCATCCAGCGGCTTGGCAAAGCGCATGTCGGCCACGGTGGTGGCGAGGCCCTTTGCCTCCAGCTGGTCTGCTGCCTTGCGGGCCTCACCCAGCCGCGCTCCTAATGAAAGGATGGCGACCTTGCCGCCGCTTTCGTCTCCGCGAACGATACGGCCTTTGCCGATTTCCAGCTTCTGCGGGGTTTCCGGCATTTCAACGCCCACACCGTTTCCGCGCGGATAACGAAAGGCGATGGGCCCTTCGTCATGCTCTGCCGCGGTGTATGTCATGTGCACCAGCTCAGCCTCGTCAGCGGCGGCCATCACCACGAAATTGGGCAGGGATGCAAGGTAGGTCACATCGAAGCTGCCCGCATGGGTAGCGCCATCCGCGCCCACCAGGCCAGCGCGATCGATTGCAAAGCGAACGGGCAGGTTCTGGATCGCCACATCATGCACCACCTGATCGTAGGCACGTTGCAGGAAGGTGGAATAGATTGCCGCAAAGGGCCGCATACCTTGCGCAGCAAGTCCGGCTGCAAAGGTAACGCCGTGCTGTTCTGCAATACCGACGTCGAAGGCGCGGTCAGGATGGGCCTTGGCGAACCTGTCCACCCCGGTGCCGCTGGGCATTGCAGCGGTAATTGCGCAAATGCGGTTGTCGGTCTCGGCCAGCTTGGCCAGCGTTTCGCCAAACACGTTCTGGTAAGCGGGCGGGCCAGCCTTGGACTTGGCCTTTTCGCCGGTCACCACATCGAATTTGGGCACGCCGTGATACTTGTCGGCGCTATCCTCCGCCGGGGCATAACCCTTGCCCTTGGTGGTCACGACGTGGATGAGGACCGGACCCTGTTCGGAGTCGCGGACGTTTTCCAGCACGGGAATCAGATGGTCCAGATTATGGCCGTCGATCGGGCCGACGTAATAGAAACCCAGCTCCTCGAACATGGTCCCGCCAGTCACCATGCCGCGGGCATATTCTTCCGCCTTGTGCAGCGAATTGTGCACTCGGCGGCCGATCTTGTTGGCAACCTTGGACGCGAGCGAGCGCAGGCCAAGATACTCGCTGCTGGATACCATGCGCGCCAGATAAGCGGAAAAACCGCCCACCGGCGGAGCGATGGACATGTCGTTATCGTTCAGGATCACGATCATGCGGTTGCCCGCCTGCTCGGCGTTGTTCATCGCCTCGTAAGCCATGCCCGCGCTCATCGCGCCGTCACCGATTACGGCGATGGCCTTGCCCGGCTTGTCGTTCAGCTTGTTCGCAACGGCAAACCCGAGGCCAGCCGAGATGGAGGTGGAACTATGCGCCGCGCCGAAGGGATCATACTCGCTCTCGCTACGCTTGGTGAAGCCGGAAAGGCCGCCGCCCTGGCGAAGGGTGCGGATACGGTCACGCCGCCCGGTCAGGATCTTGTGCGGATAGGCCTGGTGGCCCACGTCCCAGATCAATCGGTCATCGGGCGTGTTAAAAACGTAATGGATGGCGGTGGTCAATTCCACCACGCCAAGGCCGGAGCCAAGATGCCCGCCGGTGGAGCCGACCGCATCGATCATTTCGGTTCGCAGCTCATCTGCAAGCTGGCGCAATTGCTCCGGCTTGAGCTTGCGAAGATCTGCGGGCGTATCGACCGTGTCGAGCAACGGGGTTTTCGGGCGGGTTGTCATAACTCAGGTCTACACGCAGAAATCTGGCCTGTCGATGAACGGTTCATCGGCGAAATAGCACGTTTCATCGCAGTGTGCCGGACGGTCATCCGGCACAATCGCTGCACAAGCCGCGCAATTCCACCACGGGGCGAACATTGCTGTAGCCTTGCGCCCTGCCAGCCTCGCGCAGGGCATTGGTCAGCTTGTCGTCGTCAAAATGATCGGCCTGTCCGCAATCGTCGCAAATCATGAATACGCAATCGTGCCGGCATCCGGGGTGGGTGTTGGCCAGATATGCGTTCGCGCTCTCGATCCGGTTGGCAAGATTGGTGCGCACGAACAGGTCGAGTATGCGGTAAACGCTGTTTGCCGCCACACGCTTGCCGCGCCGGTTGCCAACCTCTTCTGCGATATCATAAGCGGATGCCGGACGATCTTGGTCTGCCAGCGTACGGAATACATCCTCTCGCATGGCGGTCCATTGCTCGCCTGCGTCCGCGAGAACCTTGCCCGCTTCCGACACGAGCTGGTCGCCCGAATGTTCATTGTGGTTATGTTTATGCTGAGTAGCCATGCCACCTACATAGGCGCGCATCCGCCCAACGGCAATTAGGCCATTGGGCGGCATTCACTGGCGCGGCCCGAGGGCCAATCAGCCGGTGCGAAAACGTGCGCGATAAAATTGCGGGAAGTTGGCCTGCAAAGCCTCTACCTTGGGTGCATCCCAGCGACGGATATAGCCGCTGTTCGGGTTCTTCAGCATGTAATCCTGATGGGATGCCTCCGCTTCGAAGAAGCGGCGGTGGTTCTCAACCTTGACGGCCATCGGGCTGTCCCAAACGCCGGAGCGGCCCATCTGCCTGACATAGGCCTGCGCTACGGTGCGCTGCTCTGCGGTCATCGGGACAATCGCGGCGCGATATTGCGGCCCGCGATCCGGCCCTTGCCGGTTGTGCAAGGTGGGGTCAGCGCCAACCGAGAAGAGAATCTGCAACAGTTGGTCATAACGGATTACGGATGGATCATAGGTAACGCGCACCGCCTCTGCATGCTGGGTCGCTCCGCTGGAAACTTGGCGATAGCTGGCCGTGCCGGAATTTCCGCCATGGTAACCCGCAACGGCGCTGGTGACACCGCGTGTGTGGCTGAAAACGCCCTCGATACCCCAGAAGCAACCTCCGGCGAAAATAGCCGTCTGCAATCCGGTTTCATCGGCCTGGCGTGCGGCCACCGGCGCATCGAACACCTCTTCGGCAAAAGCGGCAGATGGTATCGCGCAGGCAGAAAAGCCCAGCAAAGTGGCTGCGAAAATCGATTTAATAGTCATCAAATTCCTCCGAGGTTCGGCAGGATATTCGCCGCACGTACTGCAGCGGTTACTGCAAAACCGGCAAGAAATGATCGATAAAGTTCAGCGTTGAAGAGGTCCATGGCGGGTAATCCAATCAGGTCGTAAGTTTTTCTCAGTTCCCAACTAAGATAGGGGCTGGTTGCTTACGACCGACTGAATTTCCCTTGCAATATCATGCACTCGTCCCGCATGGGCAACGCTTGATCGTGTCGCTGCCCTCAATGACGGAAATGGCGCATTCCGGTAAAGACCATGGCGATGCCAGCTTCATCGGCAGCGGCAATCACATCCTCATCGCGCATGGAGCCGCCGGGCTGAATCACCATTGTCGCGCCTGCTTCCACCGCGCTCAGCAAACCGTCGGCAAAGGGGAAGAAGGCGTCGGAGGCAACGGCGCTGCCTTGCGTGCGCGGCGCGTCCCAGCCTGCCGCCTCGGCTGCTTCTGCGGCGCGCACGGCGGCAATGCGGGATGAATCGCGCCGGTTCATCTGGCCAGCGCCAATTCCCGCCGT
>JBASBA010000208.1:0-3804 GCA_049650885.1 Alteraurantiacibacter sp.
GACCGGAACAGTCACGAAATTGTCGGGTGGCTATATGAATGGAACACAGGGCAAGTCGGGGTCATGTGGAAGGACGGAGCGTGCTTAGATGTCATCTATGTTTGACGTTCCTTGAACTACTGCTCTGACCCCCGCTAACTCCTCCATTTGATACTGGCGTCCGGCCTGACCTGAGCCCCGTTTCCTCCTCCGGCTTTGGGGAGAGTCCTGGGGTTGCCATCTGCGTGCTAAGCGGCCTTCTCGTCCAGTCCGATCCGCGCTGCGAACTCGGCGGGTGGGACGTTCCTCAGGGCTTAGGTCACCGTTCTTCCTGCGCATCAAGAGCCACAAGCGCGCGAACGTCGCGGCCTTCGCCACCGCGCGCAAAATCGCGACGCTGATCTGGACGCTCCTCGCGAAGGAAGAACCGTATTGCTGGGCCTGACCGGCCTTCATGGCGATGAAGATGCGCAAACTCGAGCTGCGCGCCGGAGCAACCAAGCAGCACAGCAACGATCCGGGACCTGGGCGGGACGATTGGATCAAGGAAATCCGACATCGCGAGATGGAGCTGGTCGCCAACGCAGAGGCTTCCTACGCCCGCATGGTCGAAGCCTGGCGGGACAAATCGCCCAAACCCAAGACAACCTGGAAAAAGGGCCTTCTCAACATCATCCGTCTGCATGAAGGATGGCGAAGCCCGGGGAGATGCCCCTCAACGTCGGTATCCCGATACTGTTTGGGTCCGGTTCGAGGGGCATCGCCTACAGAGGGTTGCCGAAGTGAAGGGACATGGCCCAGTTTACCGACCGCGCCGGATGACCAAGCCGACTGCCGGGACCCGACCGATCGAAACTCGCGACATCGAGACGCCGACGCGAGGCGGGCCGGGCGGAACCGATCAGCCGCGGCGGCGACGCGATAGCCAGCCGAGCGACGCCATGCCGACCGCCAGCAGCGGTAAGGAAGCGGGAAGTGGGACCGGCGTCGGGTTGATGATCTCGTCCGGCAGATCGCCGAGCGTGCGGTAGTTGACCGTGACTTCGGCTGCGTCCCCGAAGAGGTCAAACCCCAGGACGACGCCGAGATCCCCCGGTCCGGTGACGAAATTGGATCCGTCGCTCGACAGGACCGACAGATCGCCGCCCTCCAGGGTTTCGCCGAAGCCCGTCCAGATCCCCGATCCGAAGGAGGAAAGGGACGCGCCCGATCCCCCGACCCCGTCCAGCTGCACCGTGAGGCCCGGCGCATCGCCCAGGACCGCGAGCGTATCGAACATGAAGAGGCGAAGGTCGCCCTCCGCGATGGACCCGGCGAATGCCGCCGTGTCGTCACCGAACGAGAAGATATCGTTCTCCGCGTAGAAAAGCAGCGTCGACCCGTCCAGGCTGCCGGTCGTCGCGAAGGACAGGGTCGTCGTCGCCAGGCGCCCATCAAGGGTCGTAGCCGCATCGACCGTGACGTCGCCGACGCTGCCGCTGCTCACCGCCGCACCGCCGATTTCGGACGTCGATCCGAGGATCCCGTTGCTCAGTACCGAAACGGTCCCGTCGGCACTTATGAGGACAGGATCGACAGACCAGCTGACCAGTTCGCCGGTTGCGGTATCGGTGAAGTCGAAATAGCCGCCCGATGGGACCAGCCCGTTGAAAGCATTCCCGCCGTTGACCGTGAGCGACGTCTCGACGCTCGTCAGGGTTGTCGCGGCGCATATACCGGTGGTTCCGAGCAATACCGAAAACGAAACGAGTGATCTGAGCATGAACATGACCTTTACTAGTTAAGTAGCTGTTATAGAAAGGCGATCTGCATTCTCGCGGACCATCCTGCAACAGGTTAACCCCCGCCCGGGCATCCATCAAGACTTTTTGATAAATGGGTGAGCGGGACTTATCTGGGGATCGCCTACTTCGGTCGGGGCACGGTCTCGCGCTGGAGTAGAATGGCTTGGGGGCCCGGGCGATCGAGGCGATATCGCATGGCCATTCGGTTGTCCTTTTCAGTTCGCCACGACGGGCAGGGTATGGATCGTGTCGCAGGGGCGACCATCCTCCTCCCACAGGAAGGCCAACGTGATCGGCAGGCGGAAGCGGCGGGGGCCGGCGGCGCCAGGGCACACCCAACGATAGAGATCGGCATCGCACTCCGGTGCTCAACCCTTCGACGCGCCCTTCCGCCTTGAGGATCGCTTGAGCACCGCGCTCGAAGCGCAAACCCGACCAGTTCATCCGCAATGTGAATCCCCCCAAAGTTGCTAAGCCATCGCCGCCAGTCGTGTATCCACACGCCAAGCCAAATCGCGTAGGCTTTATCGATGACGTTCGGCGGCAACCTCTCCCAGATCGACCTTCGTCTCCTGCACGTCTTCAGGGCGGTCGCGGATGCGAAAGGTTACACTGGGGCGGAACTCACTCTCGGCAGAAGCAAGCCGTCGATCAGCATGGACATTCCCGTGCTCGAGACACAGCTGGGCTTGACGCTGTGTCGGAGGGGGCGCTCGGGTTTTGCACTTACCGACGAGGGCGTAGGAGTTCTGGAGGCGACCAACGAGCTTCTGGCCAATCTCGATCTGTTCCGCGCGCGCATGGCCGGCATCAGTTACGATGCTTATGGGGGTCTGTCGATCGAGCTGGACGACAGCCTGCTCTATTCAGGCGCGCCTGCGATGGCGCGTTTCGTGGCCGCATTTTCGAAGAAGTTCCCCAAGGTCCCGCTGACTCTGACCTCGGGACCGACGACGCTGACAATGCACGCGGTGGTCGACGGACGCGCGGATCTAGCGGTGAGCACGATCCCCAAGCCGATCTCGGAGTTGCGCATGGAGCCAGTCCTGCACGAGACGCTGCACGTCTATCACGGCCGCCTGCATCCGCTCGCGCGGCTCGACCCGGGCACGATCGACGAGACGCTGGTACGCTCCTATGATTTCGTGGACGTGGTTGTCCGGCAATCGGCGCAGACGCGCGAGTTCATGGAGAGCGTCGCCGTCTCCTCGTCGGCCAACATGACGACGCGCCTTCTGTTCATCCTGTCGGGGGCGTTCGTGGGCTTCTTGCCGGAGCCCTTCGCCGCATGATGGGAGGCAGAGGGCGAGATCGCGCCCTGCCGGGTCGGAGGGCTAAGCTACGTTAATACTGTCTATGCCCAGATGCGCCCCTCGGGTCGAGGCAAGCGCGGCGGGGCGCGGGTGATTTACTACTATCTGGGCGAGACCATCCCGATCTATGCGCTCTTGGTTTACGCCAAGAACGTCAGGATGGACATGAATCCGGACGAGAAACGTGCGGTCGCCACTCTGGCGGCTGAATTGAAGAAAGCCTGAAAGGAAAGACGATGAGCACGTTCAGCGATGATCTGATCCAGTCACTGACCGAAGCCGTGGCCCATGCGAAAGGGCAGGGGCCTGCGACGGTCCACGAACCGATCGACCCGCGCGAGGTCCGCAAGCACGCTGCGCTTACTCAAGCGCAGATGGCCCCTCTGATGGGTATGAGCCTTTCCGGATATTAGAAATGGGAACAGGGCCGGCGGCATGTCAGTGGGCCAACTGCAATGCTTCTCCGTGTTATCGAAAGTGAGCCAGAAGCAGTACGTCGAGCTTTGGGCTGAAAAGTGGTGGGTTATCGGAACGTTGTCATCGCTTAACGCGCTGCGTCGTTCTGTTTAATTGCAGCTACAGATCTGCCTCCATAAAGGCGCAATCGATTTAACCATGATGATACTGCGTAACCACCAAATTACCCCTCGCGATTTGAGGCGATATATCAAGCGGCTTAACCCAGCGACACCGATGCACAAGGAGCTTGAGCATGCCTTGGCGGAAGG
>JBASBA010000209.1:0-2070 GCA_049650885.1 Alteraurantiacibacter sp.
CTTCAGAACGCCTCCCAATATGATATAATAACTATCTCCAGTCACGCGAGGGGCGACGACCGGCAATTGCACAGCAATTATATATACTTCACCGCTCAGGACAGCCTCAACGGATTGATAATTGGAAGCCAGCGGCTAACGGCACGACTAGCGGTGCTAGCCGCGTGTTCAGGGGCTAAAGGGTTCGGTGAAAGTCCGGAAGGTACCTTCAGCCTTCGCCGTAGTCTACATTTGGCAGGTGTACCCGAGGTTGTCGCTTCGCTTTACGACATCCCCGCGACCGCTACTAGTGTACTATTGGAAGATTTTTATGCCCGCTTGAGCGCCGGTGAGACGACGCATACCGCACTCATTAAGGCTCAACGCCAGATGCGGCAGGGAAAGCCGCTGATACAATATGCTTTCCCCGCCTATTGGGGCGGGCTGTGCTTGGGTTAATCTTTTTTACAGATATTCATCTGACGTGCGGTGGTGATGAATATATCCGTACCGTCCAGGAATTGAATGCCTTCTCCTTCGTATACGGTGGCGGCTCCAGCGTTCCGAATCAGTTCACCCTGCTTTCTAAGCCAATCCGAACATTCGGCCCGCGGTTTCCGCTTCCCGGTACTTTCATCCACTTGGTACAGCGGTGTCCAGACGACTGACCGATTGGGGATTACCGCTCCGATCATATCGACTGCCTCGGTTATACCACCGAATGCAGCCGTCAACATATCTACTTCATCGGCGTCAACGTAGGAGTGCCAATCAAAAAGCACACTGAAGAAAGACGCCGTATCACTTCCTATCGCTTGGCCTTCGGCAGGAATAATATTTACCCCGGGGCGCAAAAGGTATTCACATAGCGCGCCACATCCTTCGGACCCTCCATCAAGATAACCCGTGCAAAAATGGTCGACCTGATAATCAAACCTACCTTTTTGACCTACCTGCTTGGGGGGGGCTTCAAACAGGGCCACGCGATCCAAAACCTGAACCATGACGGTTTGTACGTTGCCTTCGATACTCGAATTCGAAAATCGCCCTTTGGGTTGATCAGGAAAACGCACCAGCGGCCTTTCGTAAGCCAGCTCTGAGGGTTCTCCCGGATAACGCGTCCGGTACATCCCTCTTGTGATCGTCATCACTACGGGTTGGACCTCCGCCCAGGAGGAGGCCCCTACTTTTGCGGCATTGTGGATAGGTTCCACCGTTTCCTGTTTTGCGTCATCCTCTGCCGGGTTCCAGGGCAGATCCTTGACGATAAGTGACGGGCGGCCGCCGACACTAACCTCTTCGAAAATATCAGGATTGAAAGGTTCGGGTTTACCATCCACCGCTGAAGTCAGTTCTTTAAGCGATTCGGTTAGACAAACGGTATCTACGATAGCCATATTAGCGTACGGTTGTTTATTAGTGTTTATTGACAATAATAGGTCATTCGTGCCTAATATGCTATACCACCAGAAAAATAGTTCAGCACAGCAACTTACTGGCTGGCGGTGAAGCGGTGGTCAAGCAAGCAGGAACACCAAAAGATAGAAAGTCCCGCCGGCCCGCCCTAACCGGAATGCAGTGCGCACGCCACCAAGCTTTAGAATGGGGTGGAAGACGTCAGCTGCGCTTTACCTAGTCAATCGCCACCGTGGTATCTCCTAATCGGCTGTATAAGGACTGGGTCAGGATAATGAATCTGTCGGAAATTTACCCCGATCGAGAAGCGATTTTCTCCATATATCTAAACCGCTGCATACCGCTATATCAACCAATCAGCGTTCACCCTTGATAAATAATGTTATCGAATCAAACACCTAACTTGGGTTTTTCAACAGTATACCTCCAGCCACTCCATGAGTACGCCGATTGCAAACCGCTTTTTCAGACAAACCGGAGCCTTAAGCCTTCGACGTACGGGCTATAATGCCGTTCGTGATGAAGCATTAGATAACGAGACATTGGAGAAGCAAAGAGAACCGTTCGCGGGAACGGATCTGCTGCCCCTGCTTCCCGAAAAAATCAACGCCGTATTGGAAGCCGGATGGCAGGTTTATTCCGATGCGGAGCTCCATAACAAATTCGGCTTCGTGG
>JBASBA010000210.1:0-2795 GCA_049650885.1 Alteraurantiacibacter sp.
GAACTGCGTGCCCGCATCGGCATAGGACAACAGCGCCGCGACGCCATCTGCCATCACGCGGATTACCGTGGCGCCCCAATCCGTGCGCAGAACCAGTGCGGCAATACCGGCCTGCAAGGCGAAGGCCGCCCCGACGACGCGCAAGCGAATATCGCCTCTGGCACTGGAAAGCAGGAAAGCGATCAGCAGGATGGCGGCTATTCCCGCAAGCGAGATAAGTTGGGGAGGCACGGCTTCTCCTGAATTGCGGGGCGAGGCTTCATCTTGCCTATCTGCACCTGCTGTTCAAACAGAATCTTTCAAAGCAGATTTTACGTCGCCCCTTCCCATTGCGGCATTCCTTTTATAGCGATCGCGAATGGACCGAAAATCGCCCGTCGACTCGCTGCCCCGCTCATTCTTCGTATTTTCCCTGCTTTATGGCGGGATGACGGTGATCGCCGGCGTTCTGGCCTACAAGCAATTCGCTATCGGCCCGATCGTGGTGGAAAGCGGCATCCTGGCGTTCCTGTTGCTGGTGGTCATCTCCAGCGCGGTTTCGCAATTGCATGGCAAGCCTGCGGCGGATCGGCTGGTTTTGTGGGGCTTTTTACCGCTCGCATTCTCTGTCGCCCTGATCGGGCTGGTCCTGCTGCTGCCTGCCTCTCCCGATATGCCGGTGGAAAATCTTGCGGCGTTTGAACGGGTTCATGGCCAGACGCCGCGCATCATGGCGGCGGGCCCTGTCGCCTATGGCGTGTCCTTGCTGCTGAACGTCTGGCTGTTCGACAAACTGCGGGGCGCTGGCGGCGGGTCTGGGGGCGGGTCTGGCGGCAGCTTTGGCCTGATGGCGCGAGGAGCGGTTTCCTCGGCAATCAGCCAGGCGGTGGATACGCTGATATTCATCACGCTGGCTTTCTATGGCGAGTTTCCGATCGCGAACCTGCTGGTCGGCCAGGCGATTGCCAAGATCGTGTTGTCGTTCATTCTCGTGCCTTTCCTCATTCTTGGGGCGGTGGCGATTGCAAAGAGGCTGGATGGCCCGGTGGCGGAACCAATATCGTGAGCGAAACACTGCTCGAAGCCGCGCTTGCGGCACGCGCGCGGGCCCACGCACCATATTCCGATTTTCTCGTGGGCTGCGCGGTGGAGAGCGAGGACGGCCAAATAGCCCAAGGCGCGAACATGGAAAACATCTGCTATCGGCTGGGCGTGTGTGCAGAGCAATCGGCTCTGGCTGCGGCGCAGATTGCATTTGGCCTTGGCAAAGTGAGAAAAATCGTCGTGGTCGGTGGATTGCGCTCTGCGGGGCAGGCCGATGACGGGGAGCCGGTAATGCCCTGCGGCGGCTGCCGACAGGCAATTTCAGAGGCTGCCGTTCTGTCCGGTCACGATGTCGAGATTTCCTGTTTCGATCACAATGGCAATCACGGCATCACCACCACGATCGGCACGCTGCTGCCCGCCGCCTTTGCCTTCAGCAAGGAAGGCTAGGCTTCTGCCAGCGATTCCGGGCGTCCATGCTCCACTGTCATGCGTTGCCGCGTGCTGATGGGTGAACCGCGCTGTGTTACGCTGTCCAGCGTCCTGAACTGCGTAGTCCACAGGTCGCGGGTCACATCGCACATGACGAAACCACGCTGCGCATTATGCCATTTGAGTTGCGAGTTTTCCTGCTGGATCAACGTGGTATCGGCCCGCTGGTCAATGCCATTCCCGCCTGATGTAATCGATGTGGACACGAACTCCGCCGCAATCGGGCGTGCGCCGGGTGCGTTACCGTCGATATGCAGTTCGCCTGCATAATTCTGATGCTCGTCGCCTGTCAGCACCACCACATTGCCGCGGCCTTGCTCTTCGATGGCTTCAAGCACACGCTGGCGAGGCTGGCGATAGCCGGCCCAACTGTCGAGATTTTCGGTCCGCCCTTCGCCCGGCTTGCGATCCAGATCCATCATCATGATCTGCTGGGCAAGGACCTGCCAACGCGCTTTCGACGATTGCATCCTATCCATCAGCCAAGCCTCCTGCGCGCCGCCCAGCACGGCTGCATCGCGGCGATCAATCGCGTCGCAAGGCACGCCCCAGCGATCATCACACGGCTGATCGGTGCGGAACTGCCGAGTGTCCAGCAGGTTCAGATCGAGCAGATCGCCGTATTGCGCCTGGCGGTAAAGCTGCATGTTGGCACCCGTGGGCATAGAGGACGCGCGCAGCGGCATGTGCTCGTAATAGGCCTGCATCGCTGCCTGTTGGCGCAGCGCGAAAATCGCGGCTGGCGTGCCATCCTGATCAATCTGACCGACCCAGTTGTTGTCGATCTCGTGATCGTCCCAGGTCATGAACCATGGTGCAGCGGCATGTGCGGCCTGAAGATCGGCATCCATCTTGGTCTGGGCGTAACGGCGACGATACTCGCCAAGAGAATACAACTCGTCACCCAGATATTCGCGGACGTTTTCAAGCGGGCCGGTTTCGCCACCGTTCCAGACGCGACTGGATCGCCCTTCGTAGATATAATCCCCGTAGCAGAAAACGAAGTCCGGTTCTTCTGCTGCCAGATGACGGTGCGCGGTGTAATATCCCTGTTCGTAATGCTGGCATCCCGCGACGCCAAAGCGCAGCCGATCAAGGGGCTGACCGATTGCCGGACAGGTTTTGGTGCGGCCCCAGAGGCTGCGCTCACGTCCGGAGCTGAAGCGATACCAATACGGGCGGTTGGGCTGCAATCCTGCAATCTCGGCGTGTACGCTATGACCAAGCTCGGGCCGGGCAAAGGCGGTGCCGCTTTGCACGATATCGCGAAAGCGCTCATC
>JBASBA010000211.1:0-2143 GCA_049650885.1 Alteraurantiacibacter sp.
CCTCCAGCCGGATAGCCTCGCGCAGGCGGCCTTCCTTTCGCAGCCACAGCCATGCCACGAACATACCCGCAACGGCGCTGGCGATCACGGTGGAGGCGACAAGGGCCGAGCCAAGATCGGGCTGTGCCTGCGCGGCATCAGGGTTCTGCGATGCTGTCATCACCATATCGATGATGGCCGGTATCGCGGGCAGGATGCTGGCGATGATGTAGGCCGCCACCACGCAGGTGAACTGCATGAAGAACATGAACCAGCTGATCCTGGCCTTGGCCCCGGCAACCGGCAGCGCCACATCGTCTTTGAATTCGCTTGCCGGATTATCCATTCTTGTTCCCCGAAGTGTGCCCGATCAGTGTAACGCGCCGCTGGCAGATGCAAGCGGGCCGTGGCCGTTTCCTACAGTGGCACATTGCCTGAAAGTGGCGTGATGACAGATAGCCAGATACATTGCCGTGAATTGCACTTCCCTAAAGACCCGAACGGAAAGTTACACCCGAAGACCGCTTTTCCAAGGCAAAGATTTGAATAATCACGACAAAGTCTGGCAAAGGGCTTTTTCAAATACCGCCCCTTGGCGTTCCACATTGGGTGCGCTGCAACTCCGCAGTGCCCTTGCTTTTCGTACACAAACCGCTATTTGAGCGCCTTCCCATCGACAGACGGGAAATCCGCGCGGTAGCCAGCCTTCGGGCAGGCGCTTGACCGCTTAACATGAGCTTGCGCGAAAGTGTGCAGGCAAGAGTGAGAAAAAGGAGGCCATCATGGCCAAGAAAATCGAAGGTTACATCAACCTTCAGGTGCCCGCAGGCGCCGCCAATCCATCCCCCCCGATCGGCCCGGCACTGGGTCAGCGGGGCGTGAACATCATGGAATTCTGCAAGGCCTTCAATGCCGCCACGCAGGACATGGAAAAGAACGCCCCGATCCCCACCAAGATCACCGTGTTCGCGGACCGTTCGTTCACCTTCGTGACGAAGACTCCGCCTGCCAGCTTCCTGATCAAGAAGGCGATGAAGATCAAATCCGGCTCCAAGGAACCGGGCAAGGATATCATCGGCACGATCAAGACCTCGCAGCTGGCTGAAATCGCGGAAGCCAAGATGGCTGATCTCAACGCGAACGACGTTGACCAGGCCGTGAAGATCATCGCCGGTTCCGCCCGTTCGATGGGCATCGAAGTGGTGGAAGGCTAAGATTATGGCAAAGCAGACCAAGAAGCAGAAGCAGGTAGCACAGCTCGACAACGAGAAGCTGTACACCGTCGATGAAGCCATCGCCACGCTGCGCGAGCACAAGGCCGGTTTTGACGAGACAGTCGAAGTTGCCATGAACCTGGGCGTCGATCCCCGTCACGCAGACCAGATGGTGCGCGGCATGGTTTCACTGCCGGGCGGCACGGGCAAGGATGTGAAAGTTGCCGTGTTTGCGCGCGGTGACAACGCCGACAAGGCCACCGCCGCCGGTGCCGACAAGGTTGGTGCCGAAGACCTGATGGAAGACATGCAGAACGGCAACCTGGATTATGACCGCGTGATCGCCACGCCGGACATGATGGGCGTTGTTGGCCGTCTTGGTAAGGTGCTGGGCCCCAAGGGCCTGATGCCGAACCCCAAGCTGGGCACCGTCACCCCGAACGTGGAACAGGCCGTGAAGGACGCCAAGGGCGGCCAGATCGAATTCCGCGTCGAGAAGATGGGCATCATCCACTCCGGCATCGGCAAGCTGTCGTTCTCCGACGACAAGCTGAAGGAGAACTTCGAGGCCATGACCCAGGCAATCGTGAAAGCGAAGCCGACGGGTGCCAAGGGCAAGTACGTGAAGAAGGTCTCGCTGACCTCGACCATGGGCCCCGGCCTCAAGATCGACCTTGCCGAGGTCGAAGGCGCTTGATCTAGAGCCTCAGGGTACAGGCGATTGCAGCCTGTCCTACACAACTGAAATTGCGAAGGGCCGGGGAAGAGATTCTCCGGCTCTTTGATTCTCTGCGCATTTCTTGGAGCCAGCCCAGTCTTCGCGCATTGGACAGGTGAAAGGAACTTCTCATGTCCAAGTCTATGATCCTGATCGGTCTTGCCGTGGTGGTGGTAATCGCTCTCGGCGTTCTCGTGGATACAAGGCTGGCCGCAGGCGCAGGTGCGCTCTT
>JBASBA010000212.1:0-3770 GCA_049650885.1 Alteraurantiacibacter sp.
GTTCGTTATGGGTGGCCACCAATGCAGAGCTACCTTGTCCGCGAACCAGTTCCAGAAATTCGCTCAGAACGCGATCTGCGGTCTTCTCGTCGAGGTTGCCAGTCGGTTCATCCGCAAGGACAAGCTGGGGCTTGTTGGCCAATGCACGCGCCACGGCAACACGCTGCTGCTCTCCGCCCGAAAGCTGGCTTGGCCGGTGATCAAGGCGATGCTCCAGACCCAGCGCTCCCAGCAATTGCTCTGCGCGCGCCTCGGCATCCTTGCGCTTCGTACCCAGCAGCAATTGCGGCAGCACCACGTTCTCGCGCGCGTCGAAATCGGGGAGCAGGTGATGAAACTGGTAGACGAAGCCCAGATGCTCGCGCCGCAAGGTCGTGCGGGCCGCTGCATCCAATGCGCTTGCCTCCACGCCGGCAAGCTCGATCTGACCGGAAAACCCGCCTTCCAATAAGCCGACTGCCTGTAGCATAGTGGATTTGCCAGAACCGGATTGCCCCAGCAACGCCACGATCTCTCCCGGCGCGATTGTGAGATTTACGCCACGCAACACATCTATGCGTATGCCGCCCTGCTCAAAACTGCGGGTGAGATTGCGCAGGGACACGATCGGAGCCGGACTATTCATAACGAAGAACCTCAACCGGATCGGTGTTTGATGCACGATAGGCGGGATAGAGCGTGGCAAGAAAGGCAAGCCCCATCGCACATCCGGCGATGGACAGCACCTCTAGCGGATCAGTCTTGGCGGGAAGCTCTGTCAGGAAGCGGATTGACGGATCCCACAGTTCCACGCCGAATACGGTGCTGATAAAAGTGATGATGCCCTGCCGGAAATACAGGACGATAAGGCCCAGCGAGACACCCGCAACGGTGCCAATCACACCAACGATGGAGCCGGTGGTCACGAAGATTTTCAGCAGGCTGCGCCGCGTGGCGCCCATCGTGCGCATGATCGCGATATCGCGCGTTTTGCTGCGCACCAGCATCACCAGTGAGGACAGGATGTTGAAGGCTGCAACCAGCACGATGATCCCGAGCGCAAAGGCCATCGCCACCCGCTCCACCTGCAAGGCCTCGAACAGCGAGGCGTTCATCTGCTGCCAGTCCGTTACCTGTGCCTGACCGGCCAGTTTTTCCTCCAGCGGTGCGAGGATTTCGTTCACGCGGTCCGGATCTTCTGTCTGGATTTCGATCATGCTGACGGTGTCTCCAGTCATCAGCAATGTCTGGGCAGAGGGGATTGGCATGACGACGAACCGCTCGTCAAAATCATACAGCCCAACCTCGAATACGGCAGTAACCCTGTAGCCGATCTGGCGCGGCACTGTGCCGAACGGCGTCGGGCGGCCCTGCGGATTGATGATGGTAAGCGTGTCTCCCAGGCGAATGCCCAGGTTCTGCTGAAGGCGCGAGCCAATGGCGACGTTGCGCTCTTCCGGTTGCAGGGATGCCATATCGCCGATAAGGACATTGTCGGCCATGCGATCAATGTCCTCTTCGGTATTGCCCCGCACGAAGATGCCTTCCGCACGCCCGTTGTAAGTTGCCAGCAACGGTTGCTCTATCAGCGGCGATGCGCGGGTTACGCCGGGGGTTTCGCGAACTTCTTCTAAAATCTCTTCCCAGTTATCGAGCCTGCCGCCGAATATCTGCACGACTGCGTGGCCGTTCAGCCCGGTAATGCGGTCCAGCAACTCGGCCCGAAACCCGTTCATCACGCTCATCACGATCACCAGCATGGCGACCGACAGCATGACGACGGTGATGGAAATACCGGCCACCAGTGCAATCACGGCTTCGCTGCGACCGGGCAGCATATAGCGTTTGGCAATGGACCATTCGAATGGGGAGAGGATCACGAGGAGGATTTACGCCTTAATTGAAGCTTCGCTGGGCCGTTTAGGGATGCGCGATAGGGCAGGCAAGATGAACCGGCGACAACTCTACGATTGCGCGCAGCGGCGGCTAATGTGGAACACATGGAACACAGTCCTGAACGCAAAATGCCGATTGCCTGAAATGCGCGGAAAACTGCGATGGAATGGAAGGAAACGTTCATGCCAAAAGGGTTCGCCAGGCGCCGCTATGTAGGAAAGTCTCAGGCACCAAGTTCTGCCGCGATCCAGGTGTCAACATGTGCTTCCAGCACATCCAGCGGGACGGATCCATTCTCCAGCACCGTATCGTGGAACGCGCGCAGATCGAAATCCTCGCCCAAAGCTTCTTCGGACCGGGCGCGCAATTCGCGGATTTTCAGCTCGCCTAGCTTGTAGGCCAGTGCCTGTCCCGGCCAGGTGATGTACCGATTGACCTCGGCATTGATATTGCCTTCGGAAAGCGCGGTGTTTTCCAGCATGTAATCAACGGCCTGCTGGCGCGTCCAACCCAATGCGTGGATGCCTGTATCGACAACAAGGCGGTTTGCACGCCACATCTCGTAAGACAGGCGGCCCATCTGTTTGGCGGGCGTATCGTACAGACCCATCTCGATGCCAAGCCGCTCGGAATACAGCCCCCAGCCCTCTACAAACACGGTGAAGAATGTCCCGTTTGCCCGCAGGGGGTGAATGTCCAGTTCCTGTTGCAGCGAAATCTGGTGGTGATGGCCCGGCACCGCCTCGTGCACGCCAAGGGCCGGCAATTCCCACAACGGGCGCTGGTCCAGCTCCGTCAGGTTCAGGCGATAGATGCCCGGCTGCCCCGTGGCGCTGGAGCCGCTTTCGTAATAGGCGGTGGTGTTGCCCGGCGCGCTGGCCGCGGGAATTGGCTGCACGGTATACGGCAGGCGTGGCAGGGTGCCGAACAATCGCGGCATCCACCCGTCAATTTTCTTGGCCAGTGCTGCGGTATATTCAAGATAGCTTTCGGCATCGGTGGGATAATACTGCGGATCGGTACGCAGATGCTCGATAAAAGCCTCTCGCGTGTCAAAACCGGCTTCGGCTGTCACAGCCTCCATCTCGGCGCGAATGCGGGAGACTTCGGCAAGGCCCAGATCATGAACTTCCTGCGGCGTCAGATCCGTGGTGGTAAAACTGCGCACGCGATAGGCGTAATAGTCCTGCCCGCCCGGCGTTTCGCCGATACCGGGGGATGCATCAGATCGGCAATTGGGCGCGTATTCCTCGGTGTAATATGTCAGAAATTCGCCAAGGCCCTCGAACGCACCTTCGGTGATGGCGGTGCGCGCGCGAACCTGCAAATTGGCCCAGTCACCTTCGGCGATGGCTGCAGGCCGCGTTGTAAAGGCCTGCCACCAGACCGAATCCTCCGGCGCCTGCGCGATCAGACCGGAAACCGATGCGGCATAACCCTCCATCGGCTCACAAGGCTGGGTCAGTCCGCGTTCGACGCCGCCTTCATTGCGGGCAATAAAGGATTGGATATATTGCGGAAATGCCTCGATCCGTGAAAGATAGCTGTCGTAATCCGCAACCGTGAACAGGGGTGAGGAATAGGGCAGACCGGCGATCGCCTGCTGCGGGCCGCCGCGGTTGGTGAAGGTGATGTAGCGGGTTTGATCATACTCTGCCGCTTCCAGCGTGTCGCGCAGGTCACGTGCCATCAGGGCGTAATCGATCGCCAGATCATCCGGCAGCGCATCTTCGTCGATCCCTTCAAGCCGGGCGAGGTAAGCGCGCGTATCTGCGAGGTTCCGGTCAAACCCTTCCATGGATGGATCGTCCAGTTTTCCATCTGCCCGCCTGTCCCCAAGGCTGGTGGCGAGCCAGGGCGAATTATCGAGAGTCCACTGCCACACATCCTCGCGC
>JBASBA010000213.1:0-28856 GCA_049650885.1 Alteraurantiacibacter sp.
GGCACAAATCGCGCCGGTACATGTGGGATGCCTTGCGGAAAACGAGGCCGACATTGCGCACGAAACGATGCTGGCGAAGATTGCAACAACATGGTGCATGCCGCCGCGTACCAGGAGTCTGCCGGTAGCAGGAGTTAAGTCTCTTCTGCGGCGCGAGCCTGTCAGTCTGTCCGCCTTCAGATCTGCCCGTTTGAAAAACTGGGTTGAGCAGACCCTGCAACAGCGAAACATCCGTGCGATATATGTCTTCTCAGGCCAGATGGGACAATTCGTGCCTGATGGTTGGAAGGGCCGCCTCGTCGTTGATCTCGTCGATGTCGATTCGGCCAAATTCGAGGCCTACGGAGCTGCTGGCAAAGGGCCACGTGGCTGGATCGACCGGCGCGAAGGACGCATGATGCGCGATGTAGAGGCGGCTCTGGTCAAGCGAGCGGACATCACCGTGCTAGTGAGCGATGCCGAAGCGGCTCTTTTGCGCAATCGCGTCCCCACAGGCGGAAGTATAACGGCGCTGCGCAATGGGATAGATTGCGCGGTTTTCGATCCTGATGCAGTCGTGCCTGAGCCGTGCCTTGCACTTGCTGGCCCGCATTTCGTTTTCACCGGCCAAATGGATTACGCACCAAATATTGAGGCCGTTCGCCGCATGGCACGCCAGATCATGCCCCGTTTGCGAGAGGCGATTGGCAATGCGCAATTCCATATAGTAGGCCGCGCGCCCACGCGCGACGTGCTGAACCTGGAAGGAGTGCACGGTACACGAGTGGTGGGCGAGGTAGCCGATACCCGCCCCTGGCTGGCGGGTGCCAACGCGATTGTTGCACCGCTGACAATCGCGCGCGGCGTGCAGAACAAGGTGCTGGAGGCGATGGCGATGGCTCGTCCCGTGGTAGTCTCTCCCCAAGCGGCCACCGGCATCGATGCGCAACCCGGGCACCATTTTTTGATTGCCCAGGACGACGCGGCCTTCACTCGCGAACTTATGCACGTTTGTGAAAATGCGGAGCACGGTCGCAGGATCGGCGATGCAGCGCGCAGCTTTGTTCTGGATAATATGAGTTGGCCCGCCATGCTGGCGCAGCTTCCACGGCTGTTGGGGATGAGCGCGGAGGCGAAAGCGGATGCCGCTTGAATCCGTTTCACCGCGCAGGGCACTGTTTTCTGAACTGATCGAGGTGCCCTGGCAAAAACCTCTGCTGAGGTTGGCCTTGTCATGGTTCGTCTTGTTTACGCTGTTTGCAGCGGACTGGGCGACCATGTTCCGGCAGTATTGGGATATCTCCACCTACTCTCACATATTGCTGGTGCCGCCGATAATCGGTTGGCTGGTCTGGCAAAGGGCGCCGCAACTTTCGTCACTGGTGCCAACAGCATGGTGGCCCGGAGTGGTCCTTGTCGCCGCCTCGCTGTTTGTCTGGCTGCTGGGAGATATTTCGGGCACCGCGACGATCAGCCAGATCGGCCTGGTTACCGCTTTGCAGTTCGCGGTCGTCACCCTGCTGGGTCCGCGCGTAGCATGGGCTCTGCTTTTCCCGCTGGCATATGGTCTGTTCCTTGTGCCGGTGGGCGAAGAGCTGGTGCCTGCATTGCAGATGATCACGGCCCACATTACTATCGCTTTGACCCATGCCAGCGGGGTTGCGGCCAATATCGACGGTGTGTTCATAGATACGCCCGCTGGCCTGTTCGAGGTGGCGGAAGCCTGCTCCGGCGTGAAATTCCTGATAGCGATGGTGGCGCTGGGGACATTGGTTTGCCACATCTGTTTTCGCTCATGGCTCCGCCGTGCGGCATTCATGGCGGTGGCCGTGGTGTTGCCGATACTGGCGAATGGCGTTCGCGCATGGGGCACGATCTACATCGCACAGTGGCAAGGCATCGAATTTGCCGCGGGCTTCGATCACATTGTCTACGGCTGGATTTTCTTCGCGCTGGTTATGGCCGCGTTGCTGATACTGGGCTGGCGCTTCTCTGACCGGCAGATGCACCAACCCTTTATTGATGCGGCGACGGTGGCGAACGCGGCTTGGCCCAGCCGACTGGCGCGTTGGGAAGGAAATGGCTGGAGCATATTGGCAGCATTGACCGCTACGGCACTTGCAGCTGTGCTATGGTCCTCCGAGGCGCGCAGTGTGGAAGCGGAACTGCCGTCAGAAATCGCCTTCCCGCAGATTAATGGATGGACAAGAGGTGCAGCACGGCACGCCCACCCATGGGAAGCAGGCGCAGGGGGCGCCGATCACAAGCTGGTTGCCAATTACCGCGACAGTCGGGGAAGGGCGGTAGACGTGGTCTACGCGCTATACGCCGCGCAAGAAGAAGGGCGGGAGGCAGGCTCCTTTGGCGAAGGCGCACTGCCGGGTGACGGTGAATGGCGCAGGCTCTCTGCCGCAGATGCACCACTCGATGCGGCGGGTGATCGTCTGCAGGCATTGGGTACGCATCAACGTGTGGCGTATACCTGGTTCCGTCATGGTGAATGGACTGGAAGCAGCAGGCTGCAATTGAAGTTGCGCAACATGCAGGATCGGCTGGGCGGACAGCCGGAGCCTACGATCATGTTGATCATTTCGGCACAAGACACTGCATCGCAGGACGCGCAGGAAACGCTTGCTGCATTCCTCCAATCCACCGCTCCGCTGCCTGAATGGATGGACGCTGTGGCCGGGCTGGACTAATCCGCCGATATGTGCGGGATCGCGGGCCTATTTCATTGCGGAACAATCAAGCCGGTAGACCCTGCGCGGGTTGAACGGATGACTGATGTCCTTGCCCATCGCGGGCCTGATGGCTCTGGCATCTGGACGGCCCCCGGCGTGGGGCTGGGGCACCGACGCCTCTCCATTATTGATGTCGAGGGATCACCTCAGCCGATGCAGTCGGCCAGCGATCGCCTGGTGATCAGCTTCAATGGAGAAATCTACAATTTTCGCGAGTTGCGCAAGGAACTGATCGCGCGCGATGTGACGTTCAGGACTGACGGCGACACCGAGGTGATACTTGCCGCTTATGAGCAGTGGGGTGCGGATTGCGTAAACCACCTGCAGGGCATGTTTGCATTCGCCATCTATGACGCCAAGCGCCGCGAGTTATTCCTGGCGCGAGACCGATTTGGTGTGAAGCCTTTGTTCTACACCAGGCTGTCCGATGGGTCGGTTGCATTCGCTTCGGAGTTGAAGGGCCTGCTTGCCCATCCTTTGATGCGCCGCGAAGTCGATCCGCGTGCGATTGAGGATTACATGGCGTGGGGCTACGTGCCTGATCACCGCTCCATTCTGGAAGGGGTGATGAAACTGCCCGCCGGGCACACACTTTTGTTGAAGCATGACAGCCCTTTGCCAGCGCCAATGCAATATTGGGACATCAGCTTTGCGAAGCGGCACGAGGGCAAGGCAAAGGACCTTGAGGCCGAATTGCTGCATCATTTGCAGCAGGCCGTGACAAGCCGGATGGTTGCCGATGTACCGCTGGGCGCGTTTCTCTCCGGCGGTGTCGACAGTTCCAGCGTCGTAGCCTTCATGGCCGAGGCGAGCCGCCAGCCGGTGCAAACCTGTTCCATCGGTTTCGATATCGCTTCCGCTGACGAGACGAGCCATGCGGAAACCGTGGCGCAGCTTTTTTCCACCGATCACCGAAGCCGGACGGTAGGCGCGGATCAGTTCGATGCCATCGACACGATTGCCGGCATGTTTGACGAACCGTTCGCGGATGCATCGGCGCTGCCAACCTGGCGGGTATGCCAGATGGCCCGGGAAAGGGTGACAGTTGCGCTATCCGGTGATGGCGCTGACGAGGCCTTGGCGGGCTATCGAAGGCAGGTATTCCACACCCACGAGGACCGGTTGCGTGGTCTGTTGCCCGAAGCGTTTCGTAAGAATGTGCTGGGTCCGCTGGGCCGGATCTACCCCAAGGCAGATTGGGCACCGCGTCCGATGCGCGCGAAGACAACTCTCCTCTCACTCGCCGGATCGGGAGAACGCGGTTACGCCGGGGCACTGTCGGTGCTCTCGCCGGAAAGTCGTTTTGCGCTCTATTCGCCAGAACTCGTCAGCAAGCTAGGCAGTTACCGGGCGGAGGATCCGCTGCTCGACCTTATGAATAACGCGCCTGTGCGCAGCGGCCTCGATATGGCGCAATATACAGACCTGAAATTCTGGCTTCCGGGCGACATCCTAACCAAGATCGACCGCACCAGTATGGCGACGAGCCTTGAGGCGCGAGAGCCACTGCTGGATCATCGACTGGTAGAGTTTGCAGCAGGCCTTCCGGACGGGCTGCGGGTGAAGGGGCGGCAGGGCAAATGGCTGTTGAAGAAAGCAATGGAGCGTTACTTGCCGGAAGAAATTCTGTATCGACCGAAGCAGGGTTTTGTTACCCCGATCGCCGAATGGTTGCGTGGACCGCTGGCGGGCAAAGCTCGCGGCATTGCCAAAAGTGCAATGCTGGCGCGCACCGGGTGGTTTGACAACGATCGCCTTGCGCTTCTGGCGGAGGAGCATATCGCTGGCCGTGCGGATCATTCGCGCGTGTTGTGGCAGTTGGTCATGCTCGACCGGTCCCTTGCGCGACTGGGCATTACCTAGTCCGCAATGCCGTGGCCAAGGGCCATGTATTCCGCACTCTGCATTTCCTTCAGGCGACTGACAGTGCGCTGAAACTCGAATGCTCCGTCACCTGCCGGATACAAACCTTCCGGTTCTGTCGCAGCGGTGGCGAACAGCTTCACGCGGTTCTCGTAAAGCGCATCGATCAACGTCACGAAACGGCTTGCTTCGTTGCGCATATCCTTGTCCATTTGCGGAATGCCAACGACGATCACGGTGTGATACGCCTGTGCGATTGCCAGATAGTCCGGTGCGCCGCGCGCTTCCTTGCAAAGCCTTTTGAAGCTGAACACGGCCACGCCCTTCAGCGCTTTTGGCACGTGAATTGTCCGCCCGCCGCCTATCTTCAGTTCCGTGCTGGGGACGTTCTCGGCATCTTCGGGCGGATAGTCCGTCAAGCGAAAGAACGCCTCGCGCACCTCCTGCGTGGATTCTTCGCCCAGCGGAGAATGCCAGGTGTCTAATCCGCCAATCCGTTCCATCCGATAATCAGTTGGCCCGTCCAGTTCCACCACATCCAGCTCGGTCTGCATCAGCTCCACGAAAGGCAGGAAATGCTCCCTGTTCAGGCCATCCTTGTAAAGCATCGTGGGGTGGCGATTGCTGGTGGTGACAATGGCTACGTTTTGCTCGCAGATCAGCTGGGTGAAAAGTCGGCTCATGATCATGGCGTCGGCGGAGTTGTTCACCACCATCTCGTCGAAGGCCAGAACCTTCAGGTCAGCTGCCAGTGTCTGTGCCACCGCAGGTATGGGATCGCCGCTTTCGCTTTTGCGCGCTTCTCGCAAGGTGGCGTGAACTTCCTGCATGAAAGCATGGAAATGGACACGGCGCTTTTCAGGAATATCCAGCGTTGTGTGAAAGAGATCCATCAGCATGGATTTCCCGCGCCCGACGCCGCCCACCATGTACACGCCCTGGGGCCGTGCCTTTTTGCGACCGAACAGCTGGCCCAGCAGGCCGCCTGAACTCTCCGCCTCAAGCTCCTTTTGCAATGCGTCCAGCCGCTCCGCAGCGCGGCGCTGGTCTGCATCCGGCCGCAACTCGTCAGTCGCTATCAGGCGTTCGTAACGTGAAAGAATGCCGCTCATCTCTCGCGCGGTTGCATCGCCTCATACTGCGGCAGATCAGGATCGAAGAAATCCCAGGACGGCGCATCTTTCACGTAAATCACGCTTTCGGGAGAGATAACTTCCGGATCGTCAAGCGAACCTGCCTGCAGGATTGCCATCTCGTCACCTGGCAGATCGCCCGTGGTGAATAGCCGTCCACCGCAATTGCCGCAGAAATGGCGCGTTACCTTTCCGCCGGTATCGCCATCTTTGGTGTAGGTCTTCGGCTCATCCTGCAACGCCAACTGGTCCCGGCGCAGGCCCACAATGGTTGTATGGCCGGTGCCGGTTGCCTTCTGGCAATCCTTGCAAGCGCATTGGGACGTAAACAACTCTGGCCAGCCACCTGCAACCTGTTCGCCTGCGCCAATGCCCATCTATACGTGCTTTTCTGCCTGCATTTTCTTGATCTCCGCAATCGCCTTCGCGGGCGAGAGACCCTTGGGGCAAACATTGGCGCAGTTCATGATGGTGTGGCAGCGGTAGAGGCGGAAAGGATCTTCCAGCTCTTCCAGCCGCTCCCCCGTCATCTCGTCCCGGCTATCGGCCAGCCAACGATAGGCTTGCAGCAGGATTGCCGGACCAAGGAACTTGTCGCTGTTCCACCAATAGCTGGGGCAGGCGGTGGAGCAGCAGGCACAAAGAATGCACTCGTAAAGGCCATCCAGGTCTTCGCGCTGTTCCGGCGTCTGCAAGCGTTCTTTGCCAGAAGGCGTGGTGGAAACGGTTTGCAGCCAAGGGCGGATGGAGGCGTATTGCGCATAGAAATGCGTGAAGTCGGGCACCAGGTCCTTCACCACTTCCATATGTGGCAGCGGGGTGATGCGCACATCGCCCTTCACATCCTCGATCGCGGTGGTGCAGGCAAGGCCGTTCTTCCCGTTCATGTTCATCGCGCAAGAGCCACAAATACCCTCGCGGCAGGAGCGACGGAAGGTGAGCGTGGGGTCCATCTCGTTCTTGATCTTGAACAGGGCATCCAGAACCATCGGGCCACATTCGTCCAGATCCACCTCGAACGTATCGTAGCTGGGGTTCTTGCCGCTGTCGGGATCATAGCGATAGACGCGAAACTTCTTGATCGTGCCGCCACTGGTGGCCTTATGCACCTCGCCATCCTTGCGGATCGTGCTGTTCTTGGGGAGAGTGAAGGTGGCCATGTGATAATCGTCCCTAAAGCGTGTGCCTGTCTATCTAACCATGCAGCGGGCGAGAGCAAGGCGAAGCTTTGCAAACGCACCGGTTTTGTGCCGATTTTTCACCTAATGTGGAACACATGGAACAGTGTTCTGAGGCAAGAAAGCGTGAACCTGTCTAAACCACGCAGTCCGCGGCGCAAATACGGGCTTGAGAGGGTGTTTCGGCCGCCATGCTGCGCACCTATGTGAGATGCGAAACGTAGGAAAGGAAGTGCATGGGCTGGCAACGGGTGGCGATCTTTGGAAGCAGTGGCGGTATAGGCCAGGCGCTGGTCAACGCACTGGCGCAGCGCGGCGTGCCGGTTCTCGCCGGATCAAGAGTGGGAACCGCGCCGGAGATCTCCGGCGTCACGCCCTTTGCGTTCGACCTTGACGATGAGGCCAGCATCCAGCGCGCTGTCGCAGCGTGGGGAGATACTGCGCCCGACCTTGTTATCGTTGCGACAGGTGTTTTGACGCTACCGGACGGCGCGGGGCCGGAGCGCAGTTTCAAACAGCTGGATGCAGACGTAATGGCCCGCATACTTCACCTCAACACCATTGGCCCTGCGCTGATTGCAAAACATGTGCTGCCTGCTTTTGCGCGCACAAGACCAGCCAGTTTCGCCGCAATCTCGGCGCGGGTCGGCTCCATCGGCGATAATCGCATCGGGGGATGGCACAGCTATCGCGCCAGCAAGGCCGCACTCAACATGCTGATCCGCAACTTCGCGATCGAACTGGGCCGCACGCACAAGCAAGCGATCGCCGTCAGCCTGCATCCGGGCACGGTTGATACATCGCTGTCAGAACCCTTCCAGGCCAATTTGCCCGATGGGCAGCTGACCAATACGGAGGATTGCGCCAACAATCTGCTGGCCGTGCTCGACGGTCTTACGCCCGCAGACAGCGGACATGTGTTCGACTGGAAGGGAGAGCGTATCGAGCCTTAGCGAGTGGCGCTCAGCTCATGAGGCCCTGACGTCGCCAGCTTTCCGCCAACAGCGTTTCCAGCAGGTCCGCATGGCTGAAGCCTGCTTCGCCAGCGGCCTTCGCCATCACCTTCTCGCTCCACAGATTGCAGTTCAGGTTTATCTCGATGAAATTGATGTCACCGGTTTTCAGATCCACGCGAAACTCTATGCGTCCGTAATCGAACGGCACCAGTTGCTGGGCGACCTTCTTCGCCATTTCCTCGATCCTGGGGGCAAGCTCCGGATGATCGAACCGCTTCAGCGCCGCTTTTTCCGTATTCGCGACCAGATCGCGCTTTTCATAATAGGTCCACAGCTTTTGCGTGTCCTCGCGTTCGTACCACAGCATTGGCAGGGCGATTGGCTCGCCGTCGATGGTGATGAAAGCGCACTGCACGTCATAGCCATCAAGATAAGGCTCTACGATGGCGTCATGGCCCTGGCCGTGAATATTGGCGACGGCGTTCGCTACACCGTTGAAATCGAAAGCGTCGGAAATGCCCCAGCTGGCGGATGATGCGTTGGGCTTTATCACCCATCGCCCATCCGGCGATCTGGGAAGGTCACTTTCCAGCATCGGTGCACCGCGACGAAAGCAGAACCAGTCTGCCGTGGGCACACCCGCATGGGAGCATACCAGCTTGGAAACCGATTTATCGTCTCCCAATCCGCGCAGGAAGGGCATGGCGCCAAGGTAGGGAAGGCGATGCATGTTGCACAGGATGGGGATCAGCATCTCGCTGTTCACAAATCCGCCGCGGTTCAGCAACGGAAAGACGAAATCTGCATCGGGCTGCTGGAACAACACATCGTAGCTATTGGCGAATTCCAGATTCAGACCAAGATCTTCCAGTGTGGTGCGCACTTCGTGATGATAGATGGCGTGGTTACCATCCTCGGGGTGCATGCCACCGCCCCACAGCGCGTGCTTGGCCATGAACAGCGTCTTCACGCGCTCGCGTGCTTCATCGGGAATACGCAGTGGGGAGATGGCCTTGCTCATAAATCTGCCTTGTATGGCTACTGATAAGGCGCGCCGATTAGGCCGAATTCATGTGCCGCGCAAACGCGCATTGCAATTTCGCAAATTCATGACGCGCCCTGGCTTGGGCTGATGGATAGGCTTGCAGGTACGCGTGGTGCGACGGGTTGCGTGCCGCGGCTGCGCTTAATTCCACGCCTCGATCTGGGGCTTGGGAATGTCCATGCCAAGACGCTGGCCCAGCACCCATTCGCAAATCGCGTATGTCCGCTCGTTATCGACATCGATGGCAAGCGCGCCGTCCTCGAAAATTACCGGCACCAGCGTCGCGTCAAAACGCTTGCCAGCGCGGGCCAGACCTTTCGGCATCGTTATCAGGCCAAAGCGCATCATCAGGATATTGAACAGGCCAAACGCGCGGATCATGCGGCCCTTGTTTGCCTGAAACTGGCCGCCCTCACGGAAAATCTCGGCAGCGTTTAGCCCCTTGCGATTGGCAAGGCCGTAAAGGTTGCAATTGGCGTAGCCTGCATCCTTGAATTCATAGAAACCGCGTTGCCCGCGTTCATGCACGGCATGCACCCGTTCACGCGTGGTTACGCCAATCACGGCATCGGCAGTTCGCATGGCATTGCGGACCTGTTCAAAGCCATCATGCGTCACCAGAACATTATCCGCGGTGGTGACGATGAACGGGCCTTCCTCACCCTTCGTTGCCGCCAGCACGCTTTCGACGATGTTCGTATCGCTGTCGATAACGGTGATGGGCGTGCCGCGCGGACGGAATGTCTCCAGTACGGCGTCCACCTCCGCCTGTCCGTCAGGTTCCAGCACCACGCGGATCTCGCGGATGTCAGGAAGCGTGGTGAGCGCTTCCATGACATGCGAGATCAGCGGGCGATCGCAGATAGGAGCCAGGCACTTGTGGCTAACGCCGGCACGCTGGGCGAGTGGATTGACCACGCCCGTGCGCTGTGCGGCCAGCACTATGACAGTCACAGGGAGCTGTTCCATGATGCTTCTCCTGACTTCCTGCGCCTAGTTTCCGAAGGTGCGCTGCCACCAGCCGCGGCGGGGAGAACCATCCTCGTTCACACCATTGTCACCATTGTCGCCATTGTCGCCAATGTCGCCAACGTCACTCGCATCGCCTTCGGCCTGACTTTCGCCCTGTGGCTTTTCAGCACTGACAGACTTGTCCGCCAGGGGCGTGTCGTTGCCGGTCAGGACTTCGGAGATTACCGGTTTGTCACCGCCATCAAGTTTCGGCTTGGCTTCGGTTTTCTCGGCAGGTGCTTCGTCGGCAGTGGTCGCTGTATCCGCTTTCTTGCGACGGGTGCGCTTGGGCTTCGGCTTTTCCTCTGCAGGGGCATCGTCGGTCGCGGCGGTGGCTGCTTCCGCGTCCGGCTCTGCCTTCTTGCGGCGGGTGCGCTTTGGCTTTGGCTTTTCTTCAGCTGCGGCGTCCGGCGTTGCGTCGGATTTCTCGTCAGCCTTTGCGTCCGCCACGGCGGGTGCCTCAACTTCGGCCTTCTTGCGCCGGGTGCGCTTTGGCTTTGGCTTTGGCTCCGTTTCCGCCTCGGAAGTGGCTTCGGCTGTGGCTTCGACTACCGGAGTTTCTGTTGCGGTTTCCGTCTTGCTCGGCTCCGAAGAATTGCCGTCCTGCTGCTGATCGTTGGACGATGCCTCATCATCCTGACGCTTGCGGTTACGGCCACGTCCTCCACGACGTCCGCGGCGACGGCGTGGCTTGTTCTCGTCGCTGTTGTCATCGTCACTGTCATTGTTGTCAGAAGCGTCGTCCTCGTCGTCGCTGCTATCGTCGCTATCGTCGGAATTGCCTTTCGAACCATCGTCCTGCTGGCGGCCCTTGTTGCGACCACGTCCACCGCGACGGCGGCGGCGTTTCCGGCCTCGACCATCATTGCCATCATCGTCGCTGTCTTCGGCGTCGCTATCGCTGTCGTCGCTGTCGGTATCATCTTCGATGTCATCGTCATCGTCGTCGTCGACAATCGCTTCAAACTTCGGCGCTTCTGACGGCTTTGGCCCGGACGAGCCGACGCGCATTTTTGCGCCTTCGTCTTCACCTTCGGGCTTCACTTCCACGATTACGCCATAACGCTGTTCAATCTCGGCCAGATCGGCGCGCTTGGCATTGAGCAGATAGACGGCGGCTTCTGTCGAAGCGTGCAGGGTGATGATCGTGCCTTTACCCTTCGCGGCTTCATCCTCGATCAGGCGGAGCGCGGAAAGGCCGGCAGACGATGCGGTGCGGACAAGGCCGGTGCCATCGCAATGCGGGCACTGGCGGGTTGTCGCTTCAAGAACGCCGGTGCGCAGTCGCTGGCGGCTCATTTCCATCAGGCCGAAACCGGAAATGCGGCCCACCTGAATACGCGCCCGATCGTTCTTCAGCGCATCTTTCATGCACCGTTCGACCTTGCGCACATTTCCGGTCCGCTCCATGTCGATGAAGTCGATGACAACCAGGCCAGCCATATCGCGCAGGCGAAGCTGGCGGGCGATCTCGTTCGCGGCTTCAAGGTTGGTATGCAGCGCAGTCTGTTCGATCCCGTGCTCTTTTGTGGAGCGGCCGGAGTTGATGTCGATCGACACCAGCGCCTCTGTCGGGTTGATGATCAGGTAACCGCCGGATTTCAGCTGCACCATCGGATCATACATCGCCGATAACTGGTCTTCCGCGCCATAACGCTGGAACAGCGGAACCGGATCATTGTAATTCTTCACCCGCCGGGCATGGCTGGGCATGAGCAGTTTCATAAACGACTTGGCGGCCTTGTAACCGCCTTCGCCCTCGACGATCACTTCCTCGATCTCGCGATTGTAGATGTCGCGAATGGCACGCTTGATCAGGTCGGAATCCGAATGGATCATGGCCGGCGCAGCGGAGCCGAGAGTGCGTTCGCGTATCGTGTCCCACAAGCGGGCGAGATAATCGAAGTCCCGCTTGATCTCCGTCTTGGTGCGCGAAAGTCCTGCCGTGCGAACGATCAGGCCCATGGTGCGTGGCAGGCTGAGGTCGTTGACGATTGTTTTCAGACGCTTGCGATCGCCACCGTTGGAAATCTTGCGCGAGATGCCGCCACCATGGCTGGAATTTGGCATCAGCACGCAATAGCGGCCGGCAAGCGAAAGATAGGTGGTGAGGGCTGCGCCCTTGTTGCCGCGTTCTTCCTTGGCGACCTGCACCAGCAACACCTGGCGGCGCTGGATTACATCCTGAATCTTGTAACGGCGGCGAAGCGCCTGACGCTTCGCGCGCGCTTCGTCAATTTCCTTGGCGCGGCTGCCACCGCGGCGATTTTGCGGGCGGCGGCCCTTGGGCGCACGTCCGTGGCCGCGGCCACGGCGCTGGTTGCGGCCCGTGCCGCTTTCGTCATCGCTGTCGTCCGAATCATCATCGTCATCGCTGTCATCAGAGCCGTTGGCGTCGCCGTTTTCTACATGGCCGTCCTCGATGGTGGAGACATCGTCTTTCTCGCTGGTGTCGATTTCCTCGAGACCGCCTTCGTCCTCGTCCTCGTCACCGTCGTCATCCGCGCCATCATCGTGGGAAACGCCGTCCTCGTCGTCTTCCTCGGCGCGAAGTTTGGCTTCCTCGTCTGCGGCGGCCTGTTCTTCGGCCAGCAGAGCTTCTCGATCCTGTGCAGGGATCTGGTAATAGTCGGGATGAATTTCGCTGAAGGCGAGAAAACCGTGACGGTTACCGCCAAAATCAACGAACGCCGCCTGAAGCGACGGCTCTACCCTGGTAACTTTTGCGAGATATATATTGCCCTTTATCTGCTTGTGTTCTGCAGATTCGAAATCGAATTCCTCAATTCGGTTTCCCTTGAGCACCGCAACCCGCGTTTCTTCCGGGTGGCGCGCGTCGATTAGCATGCGCGTTGCCATTAAATATTCTCCGGGCAATCATCCCTGTGCCTGCCGCACGGCGAAAAGCCGAAACGGGGGAAGGGGACTGCCGATATGTGTGAAACCCGCCAAAATTGCGGGTAAAGGAAATTGTGACCCTGCCGGCCCGGCGATTTGCCGGGTGACGAACGAGAGTGCGAAACGTGTCTGCTGCAATGAAAAGGCGCAGGGTTTGCATTTGCGCTGGAAGCCTTGCAGCCTGAATGCGACCAATCGGTAGCATCTTGGCTTGCTGGCTTGTACTTTTCATCGCGACATCAACCTGTAAGCATTACCGGCAAGGTGTTAATCGGCCTGGCCGGGACAGCCGGTTCGCAATATTGCACCGGCTTGGGTTTTGCTAGCATCCGTGGAAAGCCACGGCAACCTTGTTGCGCATCCACGCAAAATTCCCTTCAGGTCTCTTGCGTCATCAATGCGTCCTTCCGGACCTGGCAGAAAGGGCATATCACTTCTTATATGTCATATCGCTTGCAGATCGGCATCCTGATTGCCTTCCCGGTTCTGCTGGTTGGCGCGCTTTATGCCATTGGCGCATCGATACCTGTGCCGGTGCTGGGCAGGGATTACGTTGCCCGCGTGGCTCTGCCCGCTGGCTCTGCCACTATAGGCATGCCCGATATTGCCGGCCCGTCCGATCCTTCGCGCCCGCTTATCCTGATCGATGCAGGGCATGGCGGTTATGATCTGGGCAGCGTCAGCGAGGGATATCTTGAAAAGTCCATCGTTCTGCAACTGGCACTGGCATTGCGCGAACGCCTGGTGGAAGAAGGCGGCATTCGCGTGGCCATGACGCGCGACGATGACAGCTTCATCGTTCTGGAAGAGCGCGCCGAGATTGCGCGGACCATGGGCGCGGACCTGTTGCTGTCAATCCATGCCGATTCCGCTGGGGAGCGGGAGGACGTGGCAGGAGCCAGCATCTACACCCTGTCGGAAACAGCTTCCTCCCAGGCTGCCGCACGCTTTGCCGAGCGGGAAAACGATGCGGATATTATCAACGGCACAAACCTGTCGGAGCAGGACGTTGCCGTAAACGCCATCCTGGTGGAGCTTTCCCAGCGCCGCACATCCGAACGATCAGCAGATTTTGCTGCATTGATAGAGCGTGAAGGGCAGGGCACCTTGCAGTTTCATCCGCAATCGCGCCGATCTGCCGCTCTTGCCGTCCTGCGCGCGCCCGATGTGCCCGCCGTATTGTTCGAATCGGGTTTTGTAACCAATCCGGATGAGGCCGAGCGGCTCGCATCGCCCGAGGGGCGGCAGCGTTTTGCAGATGTACTGGCGCGTTCCATCCGTATTTATTTCGCCCGTCAGTCGATAGAACGTTGATGTCTATTCATTCTGGCGCCATCGCCGCTTGGCATGTAAGGCGCTTTCCTGCCCTATGACCAACGATTCCACATCTGCAACTGGTAGCGCTTTCCAGCGTTTTCGTGAAACCACACACCGCATAGGCGTGCCCTTGCGCAGCGCGTGGCGCGAAAAGCGGTTCCTGCGCTACTTCGTGTACCTCGTGCTGGCCACCGTCCTGGCGGGCGTGGTCAGCTGGTTCTGGCTTTCACGCGATTTACCCGATGCCGGGACACTGCTGGATTACGAGCCAAATCTGCCTTCCGTAGTGCGTGGCATCGATGGCGAAATCGTGCATCGTTACGAACGCGAACGGCGCGTGGAATTGCAGTTTCGCGATATGCCGCCGCAGTTGATGAACGCATATATCTCCGCCGAGGATGAGACTTTCTGGAGGCACGGCGGCATTGATGCTGGCGGTTTCGTGGGCGCGGTGATCGATTACGTATCGAAGATCGGCTCGGGAGAACGCGCCGTGGGTGGGTCCACCATTACCCAGCAGGTGGCCAAGAATATCCTTGTTGGTAACGAATACTCCGTCACCCGCAAATTGCGCGAGATGATCCTTGCAACGCGCATCGAAGGGGTGCTGTCCAAACAGCAGATCATTACGCTGTACCTCAATGAAATTCCACTGGGTCGCCGCAGCTACGGCGTGCAGGCCGCGGCTCGCGCCTATTTCGACAAGGACGTGGACGATCTGGAGCTGCAGGAGATGGCCTATCTGGCGATCTTGCCGCGCGCGCCGGAAGTCTACAGCCGCGAGGCAAATTACGATACCGCGCGCATGCGCCGCAATCTTGTGCTGTCGCAGATGCAGGACAACGGCTTTATCACGCAGGCAGAGATGTCGGCTGCGCAGGCAAGCCCGCTCGGCATTGTTCAGGGTCAACGCGCAGAACGCTCCGCCGATGCCGGTTACTTTCTGGAAGAAGTGCGCCGTGAGTTGATCGAACGGTTCGGGGAGGAGGCAGAGGACAGCCGGAACAGCGTATATGCGGGCGGGTTGTGGATCCGGACTTCGCTCGATACCGAATTGCAGGATGCTGCGCGCAACTCGCTACGCGATGCGATGCTGCGGTATCAGGGCAATCGTGGCTGGTCCGGACCAGTCGCCTCGATCAATCAGGACAATGGTGATCTGACCTCGCAGCTGCGCAGTTCTTATCTGTCGATTAACTACAAGGACTGGCGCGTAGGCGTTGTTACGGCGCGCAGTGGCAGCTCCGCCACAATCGGCTTTGCCGACGGGGTAGAAGCACCGCTTACCAATGTGGCAAATGATCTTGCCGTCGGCAACGTCGTCGTCGCATCGCCAAGCGGAAACAGCTGGCGGCTTGAGACGGTGCCCAGCGTATCGGGCGGTTTCCTTGCCATGGCGCCGGATACCGGCCGCGTGTTGGCCATGCAGGGCGGTTTTGATTCGCGCCTCGGCAGCTTTAATCGCGCCACACAGGCCAACCGGCAGCCCGGCTCAACCATCAAGCCTTTCGTCTATGCGACTGGCCTGGATAATGGAATGACGCCGGCAACCCTGGTGCCCGATGCGCAATATTGCTATTATCAGGGCGCCAATCTGGGCGAGAAATGCTTCACCAACTTTGGCGGCAGCCGTGGCGGTGGTGAATACCCGATGCGCTATGGTCTGGAGCAATCCAAGAACCTCATGACCGTCCATATCGCGATGGATTCGGGCATGGAAAACGTGATCGACATGTTCGAGAAAGTCGGCATCGCGGACGAAGGTGCCTATGAACCTTTTCCGGCCTTTGCGCTTGGAGCGGGTGACACGACGGTGGAACGCATGGCGGCAGCTTACGCCATGTTGGTAAATCACGGTCGTCTGAACGATCCGACGGTTATCGATTATGTGCAGGATCGCGACGGCAGCGTTATTTATCGCGCAGACAATCGCGAATGCACCGGCTGCAACATGGCCGAGTGGGATGGCGGACCGATGCCACGATTTGGCCGCAGCGGCCAGCAGGTGATGGATGCGCGCACTGCCTTCCAGACCGTCAACATGCTGACCGGTGTCGTGCAACGCGGAACCGCGACACGCCTTCGCGATCTGGATATTCCCCTGTTTGGCAAGACCGGCACCAGTTCCGGCCCTACGAACGCATGGTTCGTTGGCGGTTCACCTGATATCGTCGGCGCGACCTATCTAGGTTTCGATCAGCCGCGAAACATGGGCGGGTATATCCAGGGCGGGAACACGGCCGCGCCCATCTTCAAGCAATTCGTGCAGGAATCACGCGATCATTGGTCTGGCAGGCCGTTCATCGCGCCCACCGGCGTGCGAATGGTGCGTGTGGATCGTCGCACCGGCCGCCGCGTGTTCGACGGTTGGCCCTCGCAAGAGCCGACCTCTGCTGTCATCTGGGAGGCGTTCAAGCCCGATACCGAACCGCGTCGTAGCCAGCGCCAGGACGAGGTCAGCGCCATGCGCGAGACGATCCTGGCCCAATTGCGGCGGCAACAGCAGCGCACCAACACGCGGCGGCAGGTACAGGAAAGTGACGACTTTGCAGAGGAGCAGGGCGGCATCTACTGATCCGCCCACGTCCAACGCACTGCGCCCCCTGCTAGGCGCGCCATTCATATTTGGAGAACAAGCTTATGCGTGCCGAAGGGCAGGCCCATATCGACCGGATCGAAGCCGCGCTGGCGCTGGTGCGCAAGTCGCTGGACTGGGAACATGCACTGCGCCGCATGGATGAGCTGGAAGCGCGTGTGCAGGATCCCGATTTGTGGAACGATCCGAAGAAAGCACAGGCCATCAGCCGCGAGCACAAATTGCTGAAAGACGCGATCGGCACTGTCAACGAGATCAGCTCGGAAATGTCAGACGCGACGGAATTCGTCGAGATGGGCGATGCCGAGGGTGATGACGATGTGGTTGCCGAAGGGCTTGCCAGCCTTGCTGCCCTCGCCAAGCGCGCTGACCGCGACAAGGTGAACGCCCTGCTTTCGGGGGAGGCCGATGGATACGACACCTATCTGCAAATCAACGCTGGCGCAGGCGGAACAGAGAGCCAGGATTGGGCCGAAATGCTCATGCGCATGTACGCCCGCTGGGCCGAACGCCGCGGCTTCAAAGTCGAAACCGTGGAATATGCTTCGGGCGATCAGGCGGGCATCAAGTCAGCCACCCTGCATATCAAGGGCGAGAATGCCTATGGCTATGCGAAAACCGAGAGCGGTGTACATCGCCTCGTCCGCATCAGCCCGTACGACAGTTCTGCGCGCCGCCACACGAGCTTTTCCAGCGTGTGGGTTTATCCGGTGATCGAGGATGACATCGACATCGAGATTAACGAAGGCGATCTGAAAATCGATACCTACCGGGCATCAGGCGCCGGTGGTCAGCACGTTAACACGACAGACTCCGCCGTCCGCATCACGCACAAACCCACCGGCATCGTGGTGGCCAGCCAGAATGACCGCAGCCAGCACAAGAACCGTGCCACAGCAATGAATATGCTGAAAGCCCGCATGTACGAGCGTGAGATGGCCGAGCGAGAAGCCGTGGCCGCAGGTGAATACCAGGAAAAGACGGAGATCGGATGGGGACACCAGATCCGTTCCTACGTGCTTCAGCCATATCAGATGGTGAAAGACCTGCGTACCGGCACAACCTCGACAGCACCAGGCGATGTGCTTGACGGAGAGATCGACGACTTCATCGCCGCTGCCCTCGCCCAGCGCGTGACAGGTGAAACGGTTGATGTAGAGGACGTAGAGTAAGGCGCCTTTGGGCATCCCGCGCCGGGCCTCGGCTCGCAGCTTACTAGCACCTTGTAAAACAGCATGAATTCACTTTAGATGCGAGCCTTGCTAAAGGCTGTGCGTGGGTAGGCGCGTGGCATCGGCGGGCAGATTTGCGGGCTGGGCAGTTGGCGCGGGTGAGGGAGGGTTCAAACTTGCTGGATAGTCTGACCCAAAAGCAGCGCGAGGTGCTGGATCAACTGGTGCTTCACAAGACATCCAAGCAGATTGCCCGCGAACTGGGCATCTCCCCCCACACCGTTGATCAGCGCATCGTGTCGGCCCGCAGGAAGCTCGGCGTCGAAACCCGTAACGAACTTGCCGCCGCATATACGCTGGCGCAGTCCGAAAACGGTCGCGGACAGATATACGAAAAATCCATATATCAATCGCCGCAGGTCGATATTGTGGCCAGTTCAGTCGATGCAGATCGCGGGTCGGACGCGGGTTTGGCCGATGGCGAAAGATACGCCGGACCAGGCCAGCTACATTCCACCGGCACGAAGCCCGTCGCCCATTACCGCGTCGTCCCGGAGTCTTTTGAGGGTCGCAACGGGTATTTCTGGCGTCTTATCGCTATAGTCGGAATTACCCTCGGCCTATTGATTGCGACTTTGGTGGGATTGGCCATTTTTGGCGAACTGTCGGAGCTGCTGCGGTAGGTCACCTTAGGACTCCTTGGTCATTACAGGTCTACCGACCGGAACGGAGTTTTATCACATGGGCATGTCACACACTGTCGCGCAGTTGCGCATCATTCGCGAATTGCGCGAAGCAGAGCACGCGTTGGATAACGCCCTGCTTCGGCAGAGCAGCTTGCTGACGACGTTGCTGGAAGCGCGGCGCGATACCGATACCGATCCCTTCGTAGGGCAGGAGGCCATGTTGCGACTTACCAAGTCCCATCAGACGCTGGTCAGTGCCGGCAGTGATCTGGCGCGCGTACATTCCAATCTGCTGAAGGTTCAGGATGATGTGCTGGGCTACGAGGATTGCCCGCCCAACGAACCGATGGCCGCGCAGCCCGAACTGCGCGACGCATCCTGATTGAAGCATTCGGATCAGATGTCGCCCGCCTATCTTGCTGTTCTGGGTATCACTCTCCTCGTCATCGCATTTGCGGTGGCGAGGGGAGGCCAGCCCGAAAAGTGGTGCGCCGCCATTATCGGTGGAGAGGCCGCCATCGATTTTCTACTTCTAATCACGATCGGTGCGCGATCGTTCGATGAGTTCGATCTAAGCCGTATCGTGCTTGACGGGGTTGCGGCCGCGCTGCTGATCGCGATCTCGATGCGTGCAAACCGTCTATATCCGCTGGCCATCGCGGCGGCGCAACTGGTGGCTCTTATCGGCAGCATGGCCGTGTTGATATCTGGCGATGGCATGTCGCAAGCGTTTTGGGCGATGACACAAGGGCCGCTGTTTCTCCAGCTGCCATTGCTTGCCGGCGGAACGATCGCCCACACACTGCGCCTGTCAAGAATTGGCCCTTATAACTGCTGGTCTCCGCAAATAGGCGCGCTGCAGCAATCGGGCTGAGCCGAAGGGCATTTGCAGCATCCGCAGTTCCGGGCTGCTCCCGCACAGCCCGTAATCCCATTCCAATTTCGTGCTTTGCCTTCCGCTGCAGCAATCGCTAGAGCCGGGAACATGGAGAGCGGGGTTTCAGTCCGGATTTTGGCGGGGGTTGCTGCGTGCCTGTGCGTTTCCGCCTGCGAGGTCCCCGAGGACGACAGGCCTGAAACATCGCTGGATTTTCCCCGCGCATACAGGCCGGTTTCCGGCCTGGGCTCCAATGCATTTTCTACAGAGCAAATTCGTGATGACCGTCAGGAAGCCCAGACGGTGATGAACCAGGCGGATATAACGCGCGGCATGACCGTGGCCGACATCGGTGCGGGCGAAGGGTATTATACTGTGCGCCTAGCGGCCCGTGTGGGTGAGGGCGGGCGTGTGCTGGCGCAGGATATCGACGATGCCGCCCTGCGGCGTCTGGGCAACCGGGTGGAGCGTGAACGGCTCGACAATGTATCCATCGTGCTTGGCGATACCGACGATCCAAACTTGCCCGACGACAGTTTTGACCGTGTGTTCATGGTTCACATGTATCACGAAATATCAGAACCTTACGCCCTGCTGTGGCGACTACGCCCGGCATTGCGCGAGGGCGGCCAGATTATCGTGGTGGATACCGACAGACCGGTGAACCAGCACGGTATCAATCCGCAACTTCTGTTTTGCGAATTCGAGCGTGTCGGCTATCGGCTCGTGGAATTCGTGCGTAAACCGCAGATTGCCGGGTATTATGCGCAATTCGAAGTGGTCGGGGATCGTCCGGAACCACGCGATATCGAACCCTGCGTACAACCAGGCGACACTTCCACCGAGTTCTCGCTTACTGAAGAGGACACTTCTGGGGATAATGATGAGTTTCAAGGGTCTTAAGCCGATTTCCTATGGTGGCCGAGACGTATGGCCGCTGATCGAAGGTGGTAAGGGCGTTTCGGCGACGAACGGTGACAGCAGCGGCGCCTGGGCGGCAGCCGGCGGCATCGGTACCGTGAGCGCGGTGAACGCCGATAGCTATGACGTGGATGGCAACCCGATCCCTCAGGTTTACCCGCAATCGACCCGTGTCGAACGGTTTGAACAGCTGGTTCGCTATGCCATCGACGGCGCGACCACGCAGGTGAAGCGCGCGCATGAGATTTCAGGCGGCAAGGGCGCGATCAACATCAACGTGCTGTGGGAAATGGGCGGTGCACAACAGGTTCTTGAAGGCGTTCTGGAAAACTGCCCCGGCATGATCACTGGCGTAACCTGCGGTGCAGGGATGCCTTACAAGCTCGCCGAAATCGCGGCGAAGTATAACGTGTATTATCTGCCGATCATTTCCTCGGCCCGTGCATTTCGCGCTTTGTGGAAACGCAGCTACTCCAAGGTGCCGGACTTGATGGCGGCGGTGGTTTATGAAGACCCCTGGCTGGCGGGCGGACACAACGGCCTTTCCAATGCGGAGGACCCGAAGAGCCCTGAAGACCCCTATCCCCGCGTCGCGGCCTTGCGTGAAACGATGCGCAAGGAAGGCGTTTCCGAAGAGACGGCTATCGTCATGGCTGGCGGCGTGTGGTGCCTGCGCGAGTGGGAAAACTGGATCGACAATCCCGAGCTTGGCAAGATCGCATTCCAGTTCGGCACCCGCCCCCTGTTAACCGAGGAAAGCCCGATCCCACAGGTCTGGAAGGAAATGCTGCGCACTGTAGAGCCTGGCGATGTGCTGCTGCACAAGTTCTCGCCCACCGGATTTTATTCCAGTGCCGTAAAGACCCCGTTCCTGTATGATCTGATGCACCGCAGCGAGCGGCAGATACCGATTTTCAAGCGGGACGAGGAAGACGGGACCGTGCCGTTGATGGATCACGGCAAGGCCAAGTATTTCTTCGTTCATCCCGGCGATCAGCGCAAGGCGCAGTCCTGGATTGGTGAAGGCTTTACAGAAGTGATGAAAACACCGGATAACACCGTCGTATTCGTCACACCTGAAAGCGCCGAGAAAATTCGCAGCGACCAGCAGGAATGCATGGGCTGTCTGTCGCATTGCGGATTTTCCAGCTGGAAGGATCACGATACCCATACGACTGGCCGCCTCGCCGATCCGCGCAGCTTCTGCATTCAGAAAACCTTGCAGGATATCGCTCATGGCGGCGATCCTGACGACAACCTCGCCTTCGCGGGCCACGCGGCATATCGTTTCAAGCAGGATCCGTTCTATTCCAACAACTTCACCCCGTCGGTAAAGCAGTTGATGGAACGGATACTGACAGGCGACTGAAACTGACCAACGATCGTGAACAGCCACCACCCTTGCGCAACGCCTTGCGTGAAGGGTTGGCTGTTCCGCGCGTTTTTCTGAACCCCTTCCGCTGGCCCAGAAGCGGCAAGAAGTTCGGGCGGGGCAGGGCCGCACTGGTCATTCCGGGCCTTGCGACGGGCGATGTCTCCACCACCCTGTTGCGACGCACCTTGCGCAATAGAGGTTTCAAGGTCGAAGGCTGGCGTCAGGGCATTAACACGGGGGCTGATGACGCCAAGCTGAAAAAGCTGCAGACCCACGTTGCGCAATTATACCGCGAGACTGGCCAGAAGGTGGTGGTGATCGGGTGGAGCCTTGGCGGTCTTTATGCCCGCGTGCTAGCGGATCGCTCTGCCGAGCATATCGATATGGTCGTAACGGTTGCCAGCCCCTTTTCCGGGGATCGGCACGCCAACCGCGCCTGGAAATTTTACGAGGCGATCAACGATCATACGGTCGACAATCCACCGTTCGCAGAAGAGGTCGCGAAGCCTCCCGTCCCTACTATTGCCGTATGGTCCGCTATCGACGGAATTGTGTCACCGCAAAGCAGCCGTGGGATAGATGGCGAGACGGATTATACACTGCGGATAGACGCGCCGCATATCACCTTGGGCACATCGGCGACCTGCATTGACAAGATACTGGCCAAGATGGAGCAAGTGGATGCGGAGCGGGCGTAGCATCTGCCACCGCCCCCCTTATCAAGGTCAGTCAAACTGCCAGCTGCTCTCGCCGTGGCTCGTCTGGTCAAGTCCCTGAATTTCTTCCTCTTCGCTCACGCGCATCGGGATGAAGAGAGACACGCCAAGAGCGATTACCGCGGTTATCACGGCAGAATAAATCGCGACCACTGCAATGCCCATGGCCTGCACGCCTACCATTTCCAGCATCGTAACACCCTCGCCATAGCCGGTGCCGCCAAGATCGGCCGAGAGGAAGATGCCTAGCAGCAAGGTGCCCAGCATACCGCCGACACCGTGAACGGCAAAAACGTCGAGCGAATCGTCGATAGCCAGCTTGTTCTTCACCAGCTGAATTGCGTAGTAGCAGACGATTGACGCAAGCAGCCCGAAAAGGATTGCCGCGCCCGGCGAAATAAAGCCTGCCGCCGGTGTTACCGTGGCAAGGCCCGCAATAGCGCCGGTTGCAAAGCCCACCGTGGTTGCCTTGCCGAATGCAATTTTCTCCACCAGCACCCACATCAGTGCCGCGGTGGCTGCAGCAACATGCGTGTTAATGATCGCCATTGAGGCATCGTCCGTCGCGGTCAGCGCGCTGCCGCCATTAAAACCGAACCAGCCGACCCACAGCAACATAGCGCCCAGCATCGTCATGCCAGGTGCATGCGGTAGCAGGGTGGGGCCGGGAAACCCCTGGCGTTTGCCCAGCAATACCGCGACCACCAATGCGGAAACCCCTGCGGTCGTGTGCACCACGATACCGCCCGCAAAATCCAGCACGCCCAGATCGCCCATCCAGCCTCCACCCCATATCCAGTGTGCAACGGGTGCATAGACCAGCAGGCCCCAGATTGCGGTAAAGACGATGACCCAGCCAAATCGTGCACGATCAACCCACGCGCCCACCATCAACGCAGGCGTAATGGCGGCGAATGTCATCTGGAACATGACGAACGTGCTTTCGGGCAGAGTGATACCCTCGCGCAGATTATCGAGATTGATCAGCATCCACTTGCTGCCATCACCAAGATAGCCATCCGTGGTATCGCCAAAGGCCAGCGTGTAACCCACGACAATCCACAAGATCGAGGCCATACCCGCTACAGCGGCCACTTGAACCAAAACCGAGAGGAAGTTCTTCGCGCGCACCAGTCCGCCATAAAACAGCCCAAGGCCCGGCAGGGTCATCAGCAACACCAGTGCCGATGCCATGAGTATCCAGGCGGTATCGCCAGTTTCGTTCTGCGCGACATTTGCCAAATCCTGCGCCTGCGCGAAGGCTGGCGTGGCGACAAGCATAGTCGCTGCGAAAAGTGTGCGAAGCATTAGAAGTCCCCCAAGCCCGCTCTTGTGACGGGATTACGTTCGGGTCGCCTGTTAGGACAGATTATTCCAATTCGGCAAGGGGCGTGTTGTGTGTTGCGACTTATGGGCGCGCAAGGCTATTTGAACTTTATGCGCCATCCTATCCGATTCACTGCAATCACGCTCGCCATCGCTGCCGCAACCGCACTTGCAACACCTGCCGCTGCGCAGGAGGTTGAATTGCCCTATTGGGCCAGCATCGATGCCGAGGAGGCATATATGCGGGCAGGGCCAGCGATGCAGTTTCCCATCGTGTGGGTGTACAAGCGCGAAGGCCTGCCGGTACGCGTGGTGCGCCTCATCCAGGGCTGGCGTTATGTGGAGGAGCCGGACGGCACAATGGGCTGGATTTCCAGCGGATTGCTCAGCCGGCAGCGCACGGCGATGGTTACGGGAGATGAACTTGTGCCGATGCGGGCGGACCCATCTTCAACCGCTGACCTGCGCTGGAATGTCGAACCAGGTGTCGTCGGTAATCTGGGAAATTGCAGCGACGGCTGGTGTGAGCTGGATGTTTCCAATCACATCGGTTGGGTGGAAGAGAACAATCTGTGGGGCGCGGGAGAGCCGTAGAGCTATGCCCCAAAGAAAAAGGGCGGCCCCTGCGGACCGCCCTTTCAAAATGGCTTGATACCAGAAATCAGCTTTCGAAGGTGTAGCTCATCGTTTCACCGTTCGAATCGGTCACATCCATCATTCCGGCTTCGGTGCCCGGCTGAATGTTCCAGCAATCTTCGCCGTCGCCGCCAGCAGCGGTCAGGCAAGTGCCGCGGATGTTGTCCTCCCAGGTGCCGGTTTCAACTTGCTCGCTACCCTGCATGACAGTGTAGCTGCCATCAGCGGCCAGGTTTAGCGAAACTTCGCTGCCGTCTTCGGTGGTGGAGGTGTAGGTGCCGGCGTTGGTGCTGGGGATCGGATCCATCGCAGCGGTATCTTCAACTTCGGCTTCCGTCGCATCATCGCCACCGCCGCAAGCGGCGAGAGAGACAAGAGCGGCTACTGCAATAAGCTTTTTCATAAACAAATTTCCTGTTGGTCAGTTATAAGTGCGGGTGAATAAAGCGATCAGGCCTTATTGATCATCCCCGACGTGATCATCAAGCGTTCCATCGACGGATTTCACAGTAGAGACGTCGCCAGCAGCAGATGTGGTTTCCATGCTGCCGTCCGCCTGCACCGGACCATCGGAGAAACAATTTTCTTCCTCATTCCCTTCAACAAGGAAGCAGGTCTCGCCGTTCTTCATGAAAATCACGCCGCCGGTAGCTACGCCGTCTGCGTCCACGCGCGAGAAGGTCATTCCGGGATGAATCTCGATATAGTCCACCATGTCGCCAGCGCGGGTCACCTCATAGGTACCTGGTGCCACGGCTTCAAAACCCGGATTTTCGCCTTCCAGCATCGAACTGTCGTCTGTTGATGCGGTTTCGACTTCTGCATTGGATTGCGCATCGGCTTCGGTATCATCGGCGCCGTTACAGGCGGCAAGTGCAAAAGCAGCGCTAAGTGCGACAAATTTCTTCATTGAAAAATCCTCATTCCCATCTCGTTCGTTGACATTGTCCCACGGAAATCGAGGCTTGCCAAGGGCGGACATCAATGCCCGCCCTCCACAGTTCAGCTTCAGGCAAGTTCCACCGCGACTGCGGTTGCCTCGCCGCCGCCGATGCAGAGGCTTGCAATGCCGCGTTTCTTGCCCAGCTTCTTCAATGCGTTGAGAAGGGTGACGATAATGCGCGTACCGCTGGCACCAATCGGATGGCCAAGCGCAGTGCCGCCACCGTTCACGTTGATCTTGTCATGATCGATGCCGATGTCGCGCATGGCAAACATGGCAACACATGCGAATGCCTCGTTCACCTCCCAAAGATCCACGTCATCCACGCTCCAGCCAGTGGTTTCCAGCAGCTTTTCGATCGCGCCAACCGGAGCGATGGTGAATTCCTCAGGTGCCTGCGCATGGGCGGTAAGGCCGATGATTGTCGCCACGGGGCTGAGGCCCTTGGCATCAGCTACGCTTTTGCGCGACAGCACCACAGCAGCTGCGCCATCGGAGATGGAGGAGGACGTTGCCGCAGTAATCGTGCCGTCCTTGGCGAATGCCGGGCGCAGCGTCGGGATCTTGTCGGGGCGACCCTTGCCGGGTGCCTCGTCCTTATCGATGGTGACTTCGCCCTTGCGGGTCTTGATGGTGACGGAGACGACTTCATCGTCAAAGGCACCGCTCTCGATGGCCTTGTTCGCCCGATCGAGCGAGGCGATGGAGTATTCGTCCATCTGCTCACGGGTCAGCTGGTACTTGTCAGCCATCTCCTGCGCGAAGGTGCCCATTGCGCGGCCTTCTTCGTAGGCGTCTTCAAGGCCGTCCAGGAACATGTGATCATAGGCGGTGTCATGCCCGATACGTGCGCCGCTGCGGTGCTTTTTCAGAAGGTATGGCGCGTTGGTCATGCTTTCCATGCCGCCAGCCACAATGTAATCCACAGTGCCGGTGGCAAGCGCCTCTGCGCCCATGATCACGGTTTGCATGCCACTTCCGCAAACCTTGTTTACCGTGGTTGCCTGCGCGCTGAGAGGCAGGCCCGATTTCAGCGCGACCTGACGGGCAGGGGCCTGGCCAAGTCCAGCGGGCAGCACACAGCCCATATAGACGCGGCCAATATCCTCACCAGCAACGCCGGAACGGTCCATCGCGGCCTTCACCGCAGTCGCGCCAAGATCGGTGGCTGACGCGTCCGACAAGGCGCCCTGCATCGCGCCCATGGGAGTTCGGGCGTATGAAAGGATGACGATCGGATCGGATTCATTGAAAGTTGCCATGAAGTGCTTGCCTCGGTTGGTCAATTAACAGAAATGGTTTGGCACCTACTAGGTGGTGCCGATGAATTCCGCAAATTGTGCAACGCGGCATGCGTTGCGCCGCAATTCAGGACCTCCGCGAGGTCCATATCGCGAACGCACGTCGCATAATCTTCGTAAGATTGAGAAGAAAGCCAGGGATTAGGCCCGCCAGAACCATTGGACTGCCTTGCATCACGGCACTGCATTGCCTAGACGCGCCGACGAACCCCGCAGCAACCGCCGAGTCTGTTTTGGTCGATCTCGAACAATATTTTCCGATCCTGCTTTTCCTCGTCATCGCGGCGGGGCTTTCGGCAGCGTTCGTTTTCCTGCCGATGGGCGTTTCGCGCCTCACCGGAACGCACAACCCGCAGGCAGAGAAATTGACGGAATACGAATGCGGTTTTCCCGCGTTCGAAGATCCGCGCAGCCAGTTTGACGTGCGGTTTTACCTGGTGGCGATCTTGTTTATCGTCTTCGATCTTGAGGCAGCGTTCCTGTTTCCCTGGGCGGTCAGCCTTGATCTTACCGGCTGGCCCGGCTGGATCACGATGATGATCTTTCTTGGGGAACTGGCCATCGGCCTCGCTTACGCATGGAAGAAGGGAGCTTTGGAATGGGAGTGACCGAAAAGCCCGAACCCGCATTGTACCCGCCTTTTCAGGACGATGTGGCAGATTCATCCAACCCCGCACTCGCCACTGCGCCCACCGCCAAAGGCGGCGAGGTGAAGCATCCCGATGCGGAATACTTCAACGCCATGCAAACCGAGGTGAACGACAAGGGTTTCCTCGTTACCAGCACCGAGGATCTGTTCCAGTGGGCGCGCTCCGGCTCGCTGTGGTGGATGACTTTCGGCCTGGCGTGCTGCGCGGTCGAGATGATCCACGTCAACATGCCGCGCTATGACATGGAGCGTTTCGGCGTAGCCCCTCGCGCCAGTCCGCGCCAGTCGGACGTGATGATCGTGGCCGGCACGTTGTGCAACAAGATGGCCCCTGCGCTACGCCGCGTTTACGATCAGATGTCGGAGCCGAAATACGTGATTTCGATGGGCAGCTGCGCCAATGGCGGCGGCTATTACCACTACAGCTATTCCGTCGTGCGTGGGTGTGATCGCATCGTTCCGGTGGACATCTACATCCCCGGCTGCCCGCCCACGGCAGAGGCACTGCTTTATGGTGTGATGCAGTTGCAGCGCAAAATTCGCCGCAGCGGCACGATCGAACGTTGAGGAGCGAGTAGCTGATGGCAAAAGTCCTGCATTCCGCTCCGCGTTACGCCGCCAACGATGGCGTGCGCGATACCCTTGTCGCGGCATTGGGCAGCATGGCTATCGATGCGCGCGAAGAATTTGGCGAGATTTCGATTACCGTGCAGCGCGAAAGCATCGAGGATGTTCTGCGCCTGCTGCGTGACGAGCATGATTACCAGCAACTGATGGAAATCGCGGGAGCCGACTATCCGAGCCGGCCCGAGCGGTTCGAAGTTGTCTACATGCTCCTGAGCCTGACGAAAAATCACCGTGTCATGGTGAAACTTTCGACGGATGAGGCAACGCCCGTTCCCACCGTCACTACGCTGTGGCCGGTAGCCGGATGGCTGGAGCGCGAAGTTTTCGACATGTACGGTGTCACCTTCGACGGCAACACCGATCTTCGCCGAATTCTGACCGATTATGGGTTCGAAGGGCATCCCTTCCGCAAGGACTTCCCGCTGACGGGCTATACCGAACTGCGCTACTCCGAGGAGGAAAAGCGCGTGGTGTATGAGCCTGTGGAACTGGCGCAGGATTTCCGCAGCTTCGATTTCACCTCGCCATGGGAAGGGGCCGACTACGTGCTGCCCGGTGACGAGAAGGCCGATGCGCCCCCCATCGACGATCCCAAGACGACCGACAGCCCGAAGGACACGGGCGCCGGTGCGAAGGCTGACGAGAAGGCTGCCAAGACAGTAAGTGCCGGCTCTCCCGCCGAGAAAAACACCGGCACCAATGACGCCGGCGCGCCCGAAACCACCGAGGATCAGCCCGCCCGCGAGGCCAGCGAGGGCGACGTGCATGACACCAAAGGCGCAACGAAGCCGGAGGACAAGGAATGAGCGGCCTCACATACGAGCAATCCCCCACCACCGAAGGGGAGGAAATCTCCAACTACACGATCAACTTCGGTCCGCAGCATCCTGCGGCACACGGCGTGTTGCGC
>JBASBA010000214.1:0-2960 GCA_049650885.1 Alteraurantiacibacter sp.
GCACCACCCGTTCCATACCATGTTCGAAGATGTATTCGAGGAGCTGCCCTGGCACCTTGAAGAGCAGGCCGCGCAGGCCATTCGCGAAAGGCAGATCAAGTTTCCCGAGGATCCGGCGGAATGACCCAGATAACGACCGACAAAGCCGCCAAGACGCCGGAAGCCGGCAAGGCCGAAGGCAACGTCAAGCACATGAACATGATCGAGGCGATCAATTCCGCGCTCGATAACATGCTAGAGCGTGACGACGATGTTATCCTGCTGGGCGAGGATATCGGTTACTTCGGGGGCGTGTTTCGCTGTACGGCCGGCCTTCAGGAGAAACATGGCAAGACGCGGGTGTTCGATACACCCATTTCCGAATGCGGAATTATCGGCGTTGCGGTGGGAATGGGCGCCTATGGCTTGCGCCCTGTACCCGAAATCCAGTTTGCCGATTATATCTATCCCGGCCTCGACCAGCTCATCTCGGAAGCTGCGCGGTTGCGCTATCGCTCTGCTGCCGAGTTCATCGCGCCGATGACTGTGCGCAGCCCCTTTGGCGGCGGCATTTTTGGTGGGCAAACGCACTCGCAAAGTCCCGAATCGATCTTCACCCATGTCTCGGGCCTGAAGACGGTCATTCCGTCCACGCCCTATGACGCGAAGGGCCTGTTGATCAGCTGTATAGAGGATAACGACCCGGTCATTTTCTTCGAACCAAAGCGTATCTACAACGGCCCGTTCGACGGTTTTTATGACAAGCCTGCCAAAAGCTGGAAGGGCTTTGACGAGGCGCAGGTGCCGGAGGACTATTACAAGATACCTCTGGGCAAGGCGCGCACGGTGACGCAGGGTGATGCTCTGACGATCCTCGCCTATGGCACGATGGTACACGTGGTTGAAAGTGTGACACGGGCCAAGGGCGTAGACGCTGAAATCCTCGATCTGCGCACTCTGGTTCCCCTTGATATCGAGGCGATCGAAGCCTCGGTGGAGAAGACTGGCCGTTGCCTGATCGTGCATGAGGCCACCCGCACGTCCGGCTTTGGCGCGGAACTTTCCGCGATGGTGCAGGAGCGATGCTTCTACCATCTGGAAGCGCCCATCGAGCGTGTGACCGGCTTCGACACACCCTATCCCCACAGCCTCGAATGGGCCTATTTCCCCGGCCCTGTCCGCATTGGCGAGGCCATCGACAAGCTTTTGAGCGAGTAAAGCCCCATGGCAAAGTTCACATTCAACCTGCCCGATATCGGTGAAGGCATTGCCGAAGCAGAGATCGTCGCCTGGCACGTAAAGGTAGGCGACCGGATCGAGGAAGACGGCCAGCTGGCCGACATGATGACCGACAAGGCCACTGTGGAGATGGAAAGCCCCGTCACCGGGAAAGTGCTGGAAGTCGCAGGCGAAGTCGGCGACGTGGTGGCCATCGGTGGAATGCTGGCGGTGATCGAGGTGGAAGGCGAAGTTCCCGATGAGGTGATCGAGGAAAACGACGCAGCAGCCGAGGATGCGCCTGCACCCAAATCCGCTGAGGTGGAGGAGCGTATCGAGGTGGAAAATCCTGATGCGTCCGATCAGGCAGACGCGGCTGCGGCGGTGGAGACCAAATCCGCCCCCACACCAACACCGACGCCTGGTCCAGCGAAACACGATGCGAAGGTCCTTGCCAGTCCTGCGGTTCGCAAGCGTGCAAAGGATCTGGGGATAGACCTTTCGCAGGTGAAACCACATGAGGACGGCCGCATTCGCCATGCTGACCTAGATGCCTTCATCTCCTATTCCGGCGGCTACGCCGGCTACGCCACCACGCGCGCGGACGAAGAGATCAAGGTTATCGGCCTGCGCAAGCGAATCGCCGAAAACATGGCTGCTGCAAAGCGTAACATCCCCCACTTCACCTATGTCGAGGAGACAGATGTTACCGCGCTGGAAGAAACCCGCGCACAGTTGAATGCCAACCGTGGCGACCGGCCAAAGCTTACCATGCTGCCGCTGATGATTTCGGCGATCTGCAAGACATTGCCCGACTTCCCCATGATCAATGCGCGTTTCGATGATGAAGCGCGCGTGGTGACGCGCCATGGCAGCGTTCACCTTGGCATGGCCACCATGACCGACAACGGTTTGATGGTGCCGGTTATCCGCGATGCGCAGGGCATGAACCTGTGGCAACTGGCGCGTGAGATCGTTCGTCTGGCAGAGGCGGCCCGGGACGGTACGGCAAGGTCCGAGGAACTGTCCGGCTCCACCCTGACGATCACCTCTCTTGGTCCCCTGGGCGGCGTTGCAACCACCCCTGTTATCAATCGCCCCGAAGTTGCCATCATCGGGCCGAATCGCATTATCGAACGACCGATGTTCGTGTCTGACGGGCAGGGCGGTGAGACAATTGCGAAGCGCAAGCTGATGAACATCTCAATCAGCTGCGATCACCGTGTCGTTGACGGGTATGACGCGGCAGCATTTGTGCAGGAATTGAAGAAAAAACTGGAAGCCCCAGCCACGATTCTGGCCGGATAATTCCGCTAATTTGAAGATAGTTGAAAAAGCCGCTTCTGGTGTGTTGACAGGGTGATGACCCTCTACTAGATGCGCGGCTCCCAAGAGGCGCTAAGCCGCTTAAATGCGCGGGTGTAGCTCAGTTGGTTAGAGTGTCGGCCTGTCACGCCGAAGGTCGCGGGTTCGAGTCCCGTCACTCGCGCCACTTGGGAACTTTATTCAGTCAGGCCTGGTGGGCGTCGCAGTAATAGGCACTGCGGCCGCCCACCGCCTGCTTTACGATTGTACCCCCACATTTGCGGCATTCCGCGCCTTCCTTCCGATGCCGGATCAGCCAGCTATCGGGAAGCTGCGAATAGTCGGCATTGGTGTCCATCACGGCGGCAAGGGTATTCTGCATCACACCGTGCATCTTGCGCAAAGTCGCCTCGTCCAGATCATTCGCCTTGCGGTCCGGCAAAATTCCGATCTCGAAC
>JBASBA010000215.1:0-1711 GCA_049650885.1 Alteraurantiacibacter sp.
GCTGGATCACGATGCCTATGAGGCGTTCAACATCCAGGTTGATGCGCTGATGCGCCGGATGAAAGCGACATCGCCGGAAAGCCTGGTGATCGGAATTTCAGGCGGGCTTGATTCTACCCATGCATTGATCGTTGCGGCGAAGGCATGTGACACACTGGGTCTGCCACGCTCCATGATCCGCGCATATACCATGCCCGGCTTCGCGACGTCGGATGATACCAAGTCCAATGCATGGGACCTGATGAAGGCATTTGGCACGACTGCGGAAGAGATCGACATAAAGCCTGCGGCACGGCAAATGCTGGGCGATATGGGGCACCCCTTCGCCGATGGCGAACCGCAATATGACGTCACCTTCGAGAATGTGCAGGCGGGCCTTCGCACCGATTACCTTTTCCGGCTTGCAGGCCATCACAAGGGGTTTGTGATTGGCACCGGCGACCTTTCGGAGATGGCGCTGGGCTGGTGCACATACGGGGTCGGCGACCAGATGAGCCATTATGCCGTAAACGCTGGCGTGCCAAAGACGCTGATCCAGTATCTGATACGCTGGGCCACGCGCACCGATCAGTTCGATCCCGGCGTAGATGATGCGCTTGAGGCCGTGCTTGGCACCGAAATCAGCCCGGAACTGGTGCCAGCCGATGAAGAGGGCAATATTCAGAGCACAGAGAGCATAATCGGCCCGTATGAGCTGAACGATTTTTTCCTGCACCACACTATCCGCTGGGGGCAGAAGCCGAGCCATATCGCATTCCTGTGCTGGCACGCATGGCGCGATGCCGGACACGGCGAATGGCCGCACGCATTCCCCGAAGCGTTCAAGAACACCTATGACTTGTCGACAATCAGCCATTGGCTGGAAAATTTCGCCAGGCGGTTCTTTCAGTTCAGCCAGTTCAAACGCAGCGCCTTGCCCAATGGGCCAAAGGTAAGCGCAGGCGGCGCATTGTCACCACGCGGAGACTGGCGCGCACCCAGCGATGCGATGGCCGATGTCTGGCTGGCCGATCTGCGCGACAACGTGCCGGAATAGCTTCACCGCGCTGCTGGTTCGTAGCTGGACCTACTCCCCGGCTGTCAGGCGCAGCACTGCGCCATCGGTCTGATCTGTCAGCAGGTAGATGCTGCCGTCGGGTGCCTGTTGCACATCGCGCCAGCGCTGGCCCATTTCCATCAGCAGATACTCCGGCTCGCCTATTGGCATTCCAACCTGGTCGGTATCGTACCGCAACAGGCCCTGTGTGAAGCTGCCCAGCAGCATGTCGCCCTGCCAGTCCTCCAGCATGTCGCCAGTGTAGAACATCAGGTTTCCGGGATTGAAGCTGGGGGGGCCGTAGACCAGCACCGGATCAATCATGCCCTCTACATTGCGAAGGCCCTGCGCCTGCTGCCCGTTGTAATGCATTCCCTGGGTTACGGTGATCCAGCCGTAGTTGCCGCCGCGCAGGATGCGATTGACTTCGTCTCCTCCACGCGGGCCAAACTCGCTTTCCCAAAGCTCTCCGTTAAGCGGGTTGAATGCCAGCCCCAGCGGGTTGCGGTGGCCGGTGGACCAGACCAGCGGCTCGTGCCCCTCAAGGCCAACCCAAGGGTTTCCTTCCGGAACGCCGCCCTCGTCGGTCATGCGGAAAATCTTGCCGAAATGGGATAACGGGTCCTGCACCTGCTCCCCATAATTGCGATCGCCGCTCGTTACGAAAAGATAGCC
>JBASBA010000216.1:0-2392 GCA_049650885.1 Alteraurantiacibacter sp.
GTCGCGGGCGGCGCCGGAACAGGTAAAACCCTTATCGCGCGGGAAAAAGCATTACGCGCGGCGAACGAGGGGCTGCAAACGCTATTGGTTTGCTTCAACAGGCCACTCGCCGACTTCCTCCGCGAGCAGTGCAAGGACATCGACAACCTCGACGTCGCAAGTTTCCACCAGGTATGCAGCGCGTGGTCATCGCGCGCCGAAAAAGAAATGGGGCTAGATTTCCTGGCTGAAGCTCGTCGAGACCACCCTCGGGCGAACGAGTTTGATCACATAATGCCCATAGCATTGGCTAACGCCATCGACTCTCTTGGTCCCAAATATGACGCGATAATCATCGACGAAGCACAAGATTTTGGTGACGAGTTCTGGCTACCGATTGAAATGTTGCTGACCGATCTAGAGCAAGGGTTGCTCTACGTATTCCTCGACGAGAACCAAGACATTTACCGTCGCTCTGGCAGCATTCCGATAAGTTCTGAGCCTATGGTTCTTGACCAGAACTGCCGCAACACAGGAGCCGTTCATCGGGCCGCTTACAAGCACTACCGTGGGATTGATGTAAGGCCGTCGCCAATTGAAGGCGTGGAAGTCGTTTCACTCCCTGCGTCAAGCCGAGCATCCCAAGCAAGATCTATAGCTTCACTCATCACAAAACTAGTCGTGGAAGAGCGGATTGCACCACACGATATTGCTGTTCTGCTTTGTGATAAGAAAGCGAAAGCGGGGTACGAGGAGGCGCTGTGCCGCATACCCATTCCAAAACCCGCTCGCTTTGGCAAACTCGAGGATTTTGGGCCGAATGTTGTAACGATCGATACAGTCGCCCGGTTCAAAGGACTGGAAAGAAATATTGTAATACTCTGGGCGTTCGATGACCTAAGCGCAGAGCATGACCGCGAAACGTTTTACGTCGGTATGTCTCGAGCTAAGTCGAGCCTTTATCTTTGTGGTGATAGAGCGCGGTGCGATAAGTTGCTCTCTGATTGAGGCCTTTAGACTAAATGGCTACCAGCCCAATAAGGCATAAGGTACAGAATACCACGTTTCTCCTACTCCGCCTGACAGCCGATTATTCCTGCGACTTTTCCCGCGGTTAGCTCCTGCCAATGATAGCCTTTTGCCTCTTTGCCGCGAAGCTTTTTGGCGAGCCCAAGATCGGCACGCGTTAAGCTTTCCATTTCGAGCAAATTGCCAGCCAGCTCATGTTTCTTGCAGAAATACTCCCAGTCGTCTCGGCCGAAAAAGTGTACGTCGCCTTCGTGACCTTTACCGGACGCACAAATCGAATTGAAAGCCTGCAGCCTCGGTAGGCGGTCGTTATCACTCCAAAAATACATGATTACAAACGAGTGTGGTTCGGCGTGGTCAATCTTGGAGTGTTCACCTGGCTCAAGCATTAGAATATCACCGAAAGTGGTTTGGTCCTCGACTTCCTCATCATGAAACCTTTGAAGCGCTTTCTCAGCCGCCTCCACTTGCTCAGCTGTCAGCTTCATGTCTCCGAATATGAAAAGCGTGTCACTAAACCGTTCGGGATCTTCGGCAACGAGTTCGAGAAGGGACGCGTTTTCGGTCTCCGGCTCCCGCCATGTAATTGTCCGCAAGGATGCCCGGCTCGGTGCACGGTCCACATCCAGTTGAGTCGCTTGGCTGGAAGCCTTCAATATGCGCTCGAACTCGGCTTTTGCTTGGCGGTAAGCTGGAGCGTCGACAACTGCATCGATCCAGACACCCACCTCTTGGAGCCAGCCGCCATCAAGGTTAGCACCCAAGGCGTTTGTCGACGCATTTGCAGAGGCAACGACGGCACCTACAGCGCCAATATAAAGCTTGGTATGCAAACCGTCGCAAACAAAAACTGAGGAGGTTTCCGGCACACCTAAGGCATGTAGAGCATCCTTAGACGTGCCACCCATGCTGACGTCTAGAATGACCTTCACGCCATCCAAACCGCTAGGAAACAAGGCGGCTGCTACATGGGGCCCCCAAAAGGCTACCGCCATTTCGTGAGGTCCGGGCCCGTGGCACACTTGCCTGATTTTTTCAGCCAGCTTTGCTCCGCTTAACACTTCCATAGTTTGCTCCTGCAAGCTTCGATCTAGGTCGAATTTTCCGAACAATTTGATCAGGGTTGCTAGGCTATTGTAGTCTGATGGTTTGGCGTTACGCTGCTCTAAATGTCTGAGATTGTCATGCTACTTAGCCGCGTTAGTGGGGCAAAGCTTGAACGAGCCAAGGCTCGCGCAGAACTCCAACATCGGTTCGCGCCAGACTTCAATCCAGTGGCCTTGATGTTGCCGGGCGAAACGCGTTTGTCAGAAGTCTTTCGTTGGATGTTGGATGAGACTGAAAGCCATGGACAAGGCTCGCTATTCCGAGACCGGTTTTTCGG
>JBASBA010000217.1:0-7952 GCA_049650885.1 Alteraurantiacibacter sp.
CGCCAAAATCATCGAGCGCGATACGGATGCCGCAATCGGCCAATCGGCCCAATCGCCGCGCCGACCGATCAAGATCGGCGACTAGCGCCTGCTCCGTAATCTCCAGTGTCAAACGCTGCGCCGGAAAGCCGGTCTCGTCCAGCATCGCCAGCAAATCTTCGCCAAACGTGCGGTCAAACAGGTCTAGCGCAGTGACATTGAGCGATAGCCGCAGGTCTGCGGGCCATTGCGCAGCCGCAGTCATGGCAGCACGCGCGATGTGACGTGCAAAACGACGTGCGATGCCGCCCGATTGTGCGATGGCAACCACGGCATCGCCCGCAAGTTCGCCATGCTCGGGATGTTCCCACCGGGCAAGCGCCTCGGCACCTGCCAATTGCGTATCATCGGATCGATATTGTGGCTGGAACAGGATCTGCACGGCATCGTCCGCCAGTGCGGCAGCCAGGTCTTCTGTAATGGGATGTGGCTCGCTGCGGCGACGGTCTGCGCTGTGGCGGCGATCATGGACTTGCACGGGGACTGACATGGCAGCGCCCTGTCGCGCATGGTATCCGATGTCAGCCGCGAAGAAAGCTTCGTTGCAAATCGGGACGCCCCTTCATAGGGTCGGCGCATTGAACCGGGGGATTAAATTTCGTGGATGGCAGTCAACCCAAGTTCCGAAAGCTTGCCTTGGCCAGTTCGCAAAGCGATCGCGCTGGAAAGGCGGCCAAAGAACTGAGCGATCAGTGCGAATTCGTGCCTGCGGAGGAGGCTGATGCAATTATCGCGCTGGGCGGCGATGGCACCATGCTGGAAACCCTGCACGATATGCTGAATGGCGGAAGAACCTTGCCGGTTTTCGGTCTGAACCTTGGCACAGTGGGTTTCCTGATGAACCGCTATCACGGCGCCAGCAACCTGCATCAGCGCCTGACAGACGCAAAGCCGATGTCCGTCCTGCCATTGCGCATGGATGTGACCACGCAGGCCGGGCAAAGGCATTCATTCTGGGCCATCAACGAAGTCAGCCTGCTGCGCGAAACGCGGCAGACCGCCAAGGTGGAAATTTCCGTCAACGGCCGCGTGCGGATACCGGAGCTGGCGGGCGATGGCATATTGCTGTCCACCCCCGTTGGCTCCACCGCCTACAACCTTTCAGCGAATGGTCCGATCCTGCCACTCGACTCGAACATGCTCGCTCTCACCCCGATCAGCCCGTTTCGCCCGCGTCGCTGGCGCGGGGCGATCCTGCCTGATCGAAGCCGTGTGAGTTTCAGGGTGAACGAACCCGCCAAGCGGCCAGTTGCGGCGGTGGCCGACTCCAAGGAGGTGCGCGATGTGGCGGAGGTGCATATCGAGGTGGCGCGGGACAAGGAAATGACCCTGCTGTTCGATGCGCACCAGGCTTTGGACGAGCGGATCGTGGCTGAACAATTCCTAACGTGAACTTTTGCTGTGGTTTGCGCAATTCTGGCCTTGCAAATCAGAATCACGGCCCATATAGGCGCACTCCTGCCTGACGGGCTGCTCCCCGATAGCTCAGCGGTAGAGTAGGTGACTGTTAATCACTTGGTCGTTGGTTCGAATCCAACTCGGGGAGCCATTTTCCACTACGTAGCTGGAAAAGCCACTGCGCCGATAGCGCGCTGCACATGTCACGGATTTCGCGAAAAAAAAGGCCGCGCCTCTTTGACCCGTCGGCCAGGGAGTCAGCGCAGCCTTTGAATCGAAAATGTGGGACGTCCTGATTGGTTCCCCACTGGCGTAAATTTTTATGGGCGCAAATTTATTTAACCGGGCTTTCTGAAGCGGAATGCGAACTTGTCGCTCACCCCGCCAAAATCACCGGGAGAAGCATTGTGTGTATCCGCAGGGTTGCGCAAGATCTCACTTTCATCTTCCAGCGTGAAACCGGCGGCGCGAACCTGATCCTTCACTGCGGCAGGATCAATTCTGTGAAGTGTTGAGGTGGCACTGGTGCCGGTGCCGGGCGCGGCATGATCTTCCACGAAATAAACGCCGCCAGCGCGCAGGATGCGAAAGATTTCCGCATTGATTGGCGCAATCTCCTGATTGACCAGATCGTGATAGTTCTCCGTCGTCCAGACGAGGTCAGGCTGCTGCGCCAGGGTAATGGCGTCATACCCGTCCACCACCACCACTTCTACATTGCCATAGGCGGCGGCAATCGCATTGATTGCGTCCAGTCCACCGGGCTGGTTGGCAAAGAAAGCCGGCATCAATGCGTACACCTTGCCTTCGGGTCCAACGGCCTGTGAAAGGATGCGCGTGTAATAGCCGCCACCGGGCGCGATCTCCGCGATTACATCGCCGCGCTGAACCCCTGCGAATGAGACGATCTCTTCCGGTTTTCGCGCCTCGTCCCGTGCCACGTCCTGTGCGGGACGTGCGGGGCTGATAACAGCAGCGAGGATATAATCCTGCATCGCCGCATGCGAGTAATTTATCGGCGCGGGGTCCGCAGCGCAGGAGGCAAGCAATATGGCTGCAAGAGCGGCAGGTGTGGTCTTAGTGGGTCGCATGAGAGCCCTCCTTGGCCCCCATGCTACCTGTATTCGCCATGCGGGCAAGCCGTTAGGCGACTGCGCCGTGGCAATGCTTGTACTTGTTACCCGAACCACAAGGGCACGGTGAATTCCGGCTGACCACCTGATCGGCATAGGGATTTTCACGCTGCGCCGAACCGGCAGTACCCGTGCTGGCCACGGGTGAACCCGCCAGTGTACCGAACAATGGCTGCATCTTGCTGGAGCCGTCGCCATCATTGCTGTTGTCTTCGCCTGTCAGCGGATCGATATGACCCGTGAGGAAATCAGGCAGATCGGGAAGCCTGCGCGGAGGAGGCGGTGCGGACGGACGAAGCTCCGCCGTCAGCAGCACCTTGCTTACATCCTCGCGCAGGGTGTCCAGCATCAACTGGAACAGGCCGAATGCTTCCTGCTTGTATTCGTTGATGGGCTGTTTTTGCGCGTAGGCGCGGAGGAATACAACCTGGCGCAGCGCGTCCAGCGTGGCGAGGTGTTCCTTCCAGTGGTAATCGAGCCGTTCCAGCAAGATGCTCTTTTCAACGCGGCGCCAGGATTCTTCGGGGATTTCCGCGGTGCGTTCGCTCAATCGCTCGTCAGCCAGATCTTGCAGGCGTTCCTCGATCAGTTCGGGCTCTACCGCATCTTCTTCCATCCAGCTTTCGATGGGTGGGTTGAGGCCGAGAACTTCGTCGACCTTTTCCTTCAGTCCTGTAACGTCCCACTGCTCCGGATATGATCCCGGTGGGCAGGCGGCGACAACGATGGAATTGATGGCATCACGGCGCATTTCTTCCACGACGTCGTCCACGGTTTCGGAATCCATGATCTCGGCGCGCTGCTCGTAGATGACCTTGCGCTGGTCATTCATCACGTCATCATACTGCACCACCTGCTTGCGCATTTCGTAGTTGCGGGATTCCACCTTTTTCTGTGCGGTTTCGATGGCCTTTGACAGCCACTTCGAACCGATAGCCTCGCCATCCTCAAGATTGGAATTCATCATTTTGGAGAACAATGTGTCTGGGCCGAAGATGCGCAGCAGATCATCTTCAAGGCACAGGTAAAAGCGGGATAGACCCGGATCACCCTGTCGGCCGGAGCGTCCGCGCAGCTGGTTGTCGATCCGGCGACTTTCATGCCGCTCCGTGCCAAGCACGAATAATCCGCCCACGTCCTTTACCCGTTGGCGTTCTTCGGCAACGTCGGCTTTGATCCTCTCGATCGCGGCGTCCTTCTCAGGGCCGTCTTCCATGCCGGAAAGTTCGTCTTCCGTTCGGAAATCGACATTGCCGCCCAGCTGAATGTCCGTACCACGGCCAGCCATGTTGGTGGCGATAGTGACGGCACCAAGGCGACCTGCCTGCGCAACGATATGCGCCTCGCGCTCGTGCATACGGGCGTTCAACACTTCGTGCTTGACGCCTTCATCATCCAGAAACTTGCTGAGGAGTTCAGACTTTTCGATGGATACCGTGCCCACCAGAACAGGTTGTCCGCTGGCAGCTTTTTCGCCGATGGCCTTGGCAATGGCCTGGAACTTGTCGATCGTGTTCTTGTAGAATTCGTCTTCCTCATCGATGCGCCCGACGGGAACATTGGATGGAATTTCCACGACGTTCAGCTTGTAGATATCCCAGAATTCCGCTGCCTCGGTGGCTGCGGTGCCGGTCATGCCGGAAAGTTTGGGATACATGCGGAAATAGTTCTGGAAGGTGATGGAGGCCATCGTCTGGTTTTCAGGCTGGATCTCCACGCCTTCCTTGGCCTCCGCCGCCTGATGCAGGCCGTTGGACCAACGGCGACCATCCATCATGCGTCCGGTAAATTCGTCAATGATCACGACCTTGTCGTCCTTGACGATATAGTCGGTATCCTTCTTGAACATCACAACGGCACGCATCGCCTGATCCAGGTGATGCACGACCTGCGTGTTCTCGATATCGTAGAGATTGTCGGTTTCCAGCAGCTCTGCCTTGATCAGGCGCTGCTCAATCTCCTCCACGCCCTCTTCCGTCAGCTGAACGCTGCGGGCCTTTTCATCCTTGATGTAGAATGCAACCTCGTCATCCAACGGGCCGCCATTTTCCTTCTCGGCAGCTTCCTGATCTATCACCAGTTGCTTCACGATGGCATCCAGCGCAACGTATAGGTCGGATTTGTCCTCCGTGGGGCCGGAGATAATCAGCGGAGTCCGCGCCTCGTCAATCAGGATGGAATCGACTTCATCGACGATGGCGTAATTGAAGGGGCGCTGCACCATCTGGCGGCGCTCCTGCTTCATGTTATCGCGCAAATAATCAAAGCCGAATTCATTGTTCGTGCCATAGGTAATGTCGGCGGCATAGGCTTCGCGCCGCGCAGCTTCGGGCAGGTTGGGCACGATCACACCGATGGACAGGCCCAGGAAATTGTGCAGCTGCCCCATCCATTCAGCATCGCGCGCGGCGAGGTAGTCGTTCACGGTAATAACGTGGACGCCCTTTCCCTCGATCGCGTTGAGATAGGTGGCCAGTGTCGCCACCAGTGTCTTGCCCTCACCCGTTTTCATCTCGGCAATCTCGCCGCGATGGAGCACGATGCCGCCAACCATCTGCACATCGAAATGCCGCATCCCCAAAACACGCTTCGACGCCTCTCGCACGGTGGCAAAGGCTTCTGGCATGATATCATCCAGGGTCTTGCCATCCTCCTCGATCTGCTTGCGGAACTTGAAGGTCTGCGCCTTCAACTCATCGTCGGAGAAATCGGCGAGCTGGTCTTCCAGCGCATTGATGCGCCCCACGACCTTGTCGAGAGAGCGGACATAACGGTCATTGGAAGAGCCGAATACGGATTTGGCGATGGTTTGCCACATGATGGACGAATCCTGTCAGATAATATGGAGAAAGACCGCGCATAGGTGCGCAGCCGGAAGCAATCAGGCGTTAGAAGAGAATGGCGGCGCTATTCGCGCGCGCGATCAACCTGGATGTATACGGTGGGTGCCCAGACGTATGTTGGCCCTGACGGGCCTGGTTGTTCAGCATTACGCCCAGAAAAAATACCGCGCGGCAATTCCGGCGTGCCGGAAACGATTGCCTTGCCAGCCTCTGCATCAGCCGCTGCCGCAATGCTTACAACACTCGACTGGGCAGCCACAGCAGGTGTGGCGGCAAGGCCAAGGCCGGAAATAAGCGCAAAAAGGGTAAGCAACTGGCGAAGCATGTCAGCGTGTCAGATAGCGTCTCAATCGTTAAAGTCCACTCCACAAGGAGGCGAAGTCGTGAATTGCCGTGTTGGCGAGCGGCGAAAGCTTATTTATGGCGTGCGCGTATGGACCTTGAAAAATCCCCGCTCGCCCAGCCCTTCCCCGACATGCCGCCGATAGAAGGTGTGACTTTGCGCATCGCGCGGGCGGGATACAAGGATTGGGACCGTGCCGACCTGACGTATGCCGAGCTTTGTAAAGGGACTTCACTCGCGGGCGTCTTCACGCGCAATGTGTGCTGCTCCAGCGAGGTGGAGATCGGGCACGAGCAGGTGAAGCGAGGCCGCGCCAGGGCACTCGTGGTGAACGCGGGCAATTCCAACGCCTTCACCGGCTATCGCGGCAGGGAGGCCGTGGAGCAGATTATGGCGCAGGTGGCAGGCAACATCGGCTGTGACACGGATGATGTGCTGGTGTCCTCGACCGGCGTGATCGGCGTGCCGTTGCCAAAGGACAAGGCGCGCGAAGGTATCGAGAAAGTCCTCCGTGCCGATCCTGTTTCGTGGGAAGAAGCCGCGCTGACAATCGGCACAACCGATACCTTTGCCAAGGGCGCGACGACCGCCGCCATGCTGGGCGACAAGCGCGTGGTGTTGAACGGCATTATCAAGGGCAGCGGCATGATCGCGCCAGACATGGCCACCATGCTTGGTTACATCTTCACCGATGCCGCAGTGGAGCCTGCCTTCCTTCAGCAATGCCTGTCTGCCGCAAATGCCGGCACATTCAACTGCATCACCGTGGATAGCGACACCTCCACCAGCGATACGGTGCTGGCCTTTGCAACAGGCAAGGCTGGCAATGCACCGCTATGCAGTTTTGACGATCCCGGCGCGGATGCCTTCATGGCGGCAATGGAAGACATGTGCCGTCAGCTCGCCCATCTTGTGGTGCGCGATGGCGAAGGCGCGCAGAAATTCATCGCGGTCAGCGTGACGGGCGCGGTATCGGACGAAAGCGCACGCCGCGTGGGATTGGCGATTGCAAATTCACCCCTGGTAAAAACGGCGGTTGCGGGCGGCGATGCCAACTGGGGCCGCGTCGTGATGGCAGTGGGCAAGGCAGGCGAACCGGCGGATAGAGACAAGCTGGGCATCGCGTTCGGCGGAATGTGGGCTGCACGCGATGGTTTGCCCCTGCCAGACTATGATGAAGCGCCCGTCGCAAGGCATCTGGAAGGTAGCGAGATAGACATTACCGTCGATCTTGGGCTTGGCGAAGGACGCGCCACGGTGTGGACCTGCGACCTGACGCACGGATACATCTCGATCAACGCGGATTACAGATCATGAGCATTATAGATCGTGAAATCCTCGCCCTTTGCCGTGATGTGACAGAGAACATCATCCTGCCGCGCTATCGCAATCTTGCAGATCATCAGGTGGAGGACAAGGGCGGCAACGATCCCGTTACCATCGCAGACCGCGAGAGCGAAACGGCCCTGGCTGAAGGGCTAGAGAAACTCGCCCCCGGCGTGCCGATTGTTGGCGAGGAAGAAGCACATTCCGATCCGCAAGTGCTCGAAAGGTTGAAGGGGCCATGCTGGATCATCGATCCGATTGACGGTACGCGCAATTTCGCCAGCGGACAGCCGCCTTTTGGCATTCTTATTGCCCAGGCCGACGAGGGTGTTGCACAAGCAGGGTGGATTTACGATTGCCTGTCAGGCCGTTTCTGCGCGGCCCATCGCGGCAAGGGTGCCTTTATCGGCGGGGAGCAAATCACTGCACTAACCACGCAGGAGGATACGCCCGTCGCCGCCATCTCGCTTATCTTCATGGAAGAGGCGAAGCGTGCTGCGATGATCGAGCATATCTGCCCGCACTATCGCCTGACCGACATACCATACTGCGCGGCAGAGCAATATCCACGCTTGGCGCTGGGTGAAAACGACGTTTCAATTTTCGAGCGTACATTGGCGTGGGATCACGCCGCGGGATGCCTGTGGCTTGAAGAAGCGGGAGGGAAAGCCGCCCGCCCCGATGACGGATCACCCTACAGGGTGGACGAGTGGGACAGAAAGGGGCTTGTCGCCGCCGCCACGCCCGCCCTGTGGGAGGCAATGGCTAAGCGGCTAAACACATTGTCGGTTTAAAGCTCGCCTTCCAGCCAGCCCTTGAGAGCATTCTTCGGCGCGGCACCCATCTGCTGGGCCACCGGCTCACCATTCT
>JBASBA010000218.1:0-2262 GCA_049650885.1 Alteraurantiacibacter sp.
CATCTAGTATTCCCGTATTCTCGTCTATCTGGCACGCCCTGTCAAAAGTAATCGGAATGTTGTGTGGCTTCCCCAGGATATTCGTTCCGCCTGTGAATGCATTACCGGATGCGGTAAAATCATCCTGGTACCGGCAATCAAAGAAGTTGACAAAACCTCGAAACGTGCAGTTTGTGATTATCACCGGGTATCCCGGCTGATTATACCCGCCTGCTTGAAAGTCGACACTATCGTCAACGTAACAGTTGTCCAGGGTCAGCCCCGCTAAGAAGTAGGAAAAAGCAAAATGACAGTTACCCAGATGGCAGTTATGCAACTTCACCGGCTTGAAAAACAGAACCGTAATGGCTTGAAGGTCTCCAATGTGGCAATCGGCTACCTGAACTCGGACCTCCCAATCTTCACCAGCCGGAAAACGTAGCTCGGCAACGGACGTATTACGTAGCGGTTGACCGATGGCCAGGTGAGCCAGGGCTTGTCGGGACTGAATTATCTGGTGGGCAATTAATGGTGGCTGTAAAGCGATTGATCCAAAATTACCGCCGGGTAGTCAATATTAAGGTAAATGATGCTTGCTCAGTAGGATTCGTACGTGCTTGGATTGTCCAGTAGTATGGCGTATTAACCACCGGAAAGCTTAGTTCGTAATAAGGCCCACCGGTCGGATGGGTCATCAGGCTTTTCCGTATAGCTTAGGGATTAATCGCCGGTTATTTCCTCCTGCATCCTGTCCACCCGGTTTTATAGCCGTGATGTCCAGTTTCTTCCATCAGTCGCGATAATCAAGGTCGCAAACCCATATCTCAGACCTTCCGCTTCGACCCCCTTGGAGTCGTCGACGTGAAGATCGATACCGAAGAGGGCGGGATTTTTGGACGCGCTACAATTATTCGCTTGCAAGACCTGGCTACCGTAATCACCATTAATAATCTTCTGCGGCCACAGCCCATACATCAGAAAGGATTTTCGAAGATTCCACCGGCTGCGGTAGGAGGTAGTGTATAACCATATGGTGTGGCCCCGTTGCTCCAAATCACGAAAGAGACTGACCGTACCGTGCCGAATCTGTTCTCCGCCAAATACCCCGTGTAAGGATGGCTTCGGCTCCACGTCAAATTCATTTCCGTAAGGGATCAGGGTATTGTCGATGTCAAAACTTATGATCACTATCCCAAGAAAACAACATTCGGTTAAAGCGTAAAACCTACCGTCAGCTTAGCCCTGCCCGTCGTGGAGGAAAGTATCGTTCGGATTAGCCGGAAACTCGTCTCCGTTGTTCCAACCCGATGCCAATCTTTCCCCATCTTCCGTTTTGTAGTAGAATACGGGCGATTCTTCCCTTAGTAAATCAATCCAGACAATTAATTTGCCGGGCTCGTCTGCGGTAAGGATTACTTTGTAGCCGTTTTCCAGATGAAGCTACAGGCTTCCCTGTTCCAGGGTAATGTTCCAAAACACACGATAATCAGTGACTCTCATAAATCTTCAAAATATTTGGGTCCGTCCTCAGTAGTAAATATTCTCGCTCCGCGTAGCGCCACAATGCACCAGGATGGGTGCGTTCATTATCCGAAAGGAATTTAATTGTCCCGCTCTACCTCGACGAGACAATTTTGTGTTACGGTGTCTGCATACTCACCTAAGCGGGAGAATGCATTAATCCATCTTCTTCGCCGATCCCCGGAAGCGAGGGGGGATGTAAGCCTTCAAACTCAAACCACGTTGTACAAAAGCATTCTTTATTTCCACTTTTGTAGTAATACGCGTTACCGGATCGCAGGATGGCGAGCCAAACCCGCAAAACATTTCCCCGCTGGGTATGCAGGCTGATCTTGTTGCCCTGCTCGAGGGTCAGGACCACCCCACCGCGGTTGCGGGTGATGTCCCAAAATGTTTCGTATTGTTCGATGGACATTTCCATATGTAGGGCATTGGGTGTTAGGTCGTTTCAAGAATTCGTTTCGGCAGAAAAAACCCCGGGCTATACATCATTAGCCCGGGAGATCAACAGGTGTAAGTATCAAAGGAGTATTCTCATAGTATTGAGTCAACGTGTAGCCTCTTTGGTAATCTAATGTAACCCTACTTAATCCGAATTTATCATGCTTAAGAGAAATGTATGATATGTCGCGAAAATGTGTTCTTCTGTTTAGCTTATAAAGCTAAAGGGTTAAACACGGGGGCGTAAATCACCTTATGTCAGCGCATGTCATGATCGGGCTCTACGGTGACAAATCATAAAATTCGGGGATAGTTCAGTTA
>JBASBA010000219.1:0-4580 GCA_049650885.1 Alteraurantiacibacter sp.
CGTCAGGCCCGCTTGGGCAAGAACGATCGCACGCACTCCGGCGATGATCGTCGCTTCGGCGGTTGAGGGAACGCGCGGCGGCCATCCTTTCCTGAAGCGCAGATCCTTGGGCAGCGTCGCTTCCAGCGCGCGTCGCCGTTCGCCGGATGCCTTGGCCAGAGGCAAGCGTTCTCGCTGCTGCTCTGTAAGCAGACGCGGCGAGACATCTGCGAGCCAGCGTTCCGGCTGCAAGGAAAACCCGCTGGCAATCTCCAGATCGACGATCCGGCGATAGGTCGGCGCGTTGGCGGCGCACGCGCTCGACCGCTGGAGATTATGGAGGCTGGCCAGCACGCAATAAGAGCAGCTCAGGCGCGTCGCATCATAGCGCGCATAGGCTTCGTGCAGCGGGAACCCGGTTGTCTGATGAAGATCGAACACGTTCTGCGCGGTCCAATCGACCAGCGGATGCCAGCTGAGCATTCGTATGTCGGCCCTGTTTCCGGGCGCTGCGAACCGATGGTCGGCCTTCGCGATCGGTGCATTGGCGCGGCCCAGGCTTTCCTCGCGGCGGATGCCGACGACGGATATGATGGTCCGGCCTTTGAAGCTTTTGCGCAAATGGCTGCCGATCGGCGCGACCTTCGTTTCGCTGGTACAGAAACGCAGCTTCGCGGAGGAAAACGGCGATATGAGCTGATAGGTCTCCATCGCGGCACAGCGGTCGCGGGAGGACTGCCACCGTTGCTGCCAGCGCTGAATCAGCCCGCCCGCATTGCGGCGAACCACGGTCAGCGGCGTTTCAAGCTTTTCGGCGATTGCTTCGACGAACCCGGCGGTCGAGCGCCATTCGATCTGACCCAGATCGGCGTGGATCGCATGGCGATGCGTCTTTGGATGGCCGATCCTGTCGAGATGGGCGATCACCGCCAGCGCTGCGGCCGAAGAATCCTTACCGCCGGACAGGCTGAAGACGACCTCGCAGTTTCCTGCAAGGGCGTCCTCGATCTCGGGCGTGAGGGCGATGTCGGGGAAACACATGGCTCACCGCCGCAATTATTCGGGCTGCGGGATGATCTCCAGCACCATGTCGTCGAAGCAGGCAGCGGTGTCGCGCTTGTCGTAGCTGGCCTTGTCGGCCAGTGCGTAAACGGTTTCGCCAGTGTATTGGGGGCGACCGAGATGCGAAACGCTTTCGACTGTCATCCCCGATACGCCGACCTTGCCTTCTGGCACCCAGTCGGCCCACGAACCCCATGCGCTCGTCAGGCAGCACTTGCCGATCTTCTCGGTATAGGCCTTGCGGTCGCGCAGGATATGGCTCTCGTTCTCGGCCACGGCCTCGCCGGTGAATGCGGTGTACTAATCGGGGTTCCAGCACTTTACACTGTCCCGCGCGGTGCGGATATGTGCGTCGGTAAGACGCGATGCGGATTGGAACTCCTGCTCGAATGCGAGAACGACCAGCGCCCACTCGCAATCTTCCTCGTACTGGCGGCCGTTGCTGCGCAGCGTGTCGGGCATGGCCTCCTGCCGTTCGTCCGAGAGGATAAAGCCGCCATGGCCTGCCGTGGACACGCTCCAGATGCCGGGAAGCACCTGGTCGGCGCTCTGTATTGCGCCCCACATGGAATGCTGCGGGCGAAGGCTTGGTTGGTGGACTGTCATGATGCGAACTCCTTTTTCGTTCACTCACGACCATCCCCCTCCCCCTTTCGAGCGCCCTGCCCCTGAATTCATGCGTCCTCGATCATCGCTTCAAGGTGGCCCTGGAACTTGTCCGTGCCGACAAGGTCGGCGCGAACCGTAAGCGTCGGGTGAACCTCGAGCAGCTGCGCGCGTTCGGCCTGCTTCATTTCGAGATAATGCGGATCGCCGCTGGCGAGGATCTGAATGGCGAAGTCGGCCTCGAGCCCGGTCCGGTGATCGAGAAACGCGACGATCAGGTCCGGGCGTATCGCGCCCGCGCTGGTCGGGAAGTTGAACAGCGGCTTCTTGACCGCCACCTGCACATTGCGCTCATTCATCTGGCGCTGGAACACGATGAGCTCGCTCAGCAAATGGCGATCGATCTCACGCTCGACGGGAATGAACCTGTTCCCCTTGAAGACGGGTTGTGCATAGGCGCGTAGCGCGCGGTAGCCTTCCTTTTTGGAATGTTCGCCGACGACCGCCAGCACCAGAAACGGCGGCTGCACTTCGGCGCGAATGATCCCGGTGTGCTGGATGCGGTTGCGAATCTCGAGGTCGCCAAGGCCGGTGTGGATCGTCGTTCCGCTGATGGCATTCGCTTCGAGCAGGACGAATGCCTGCGGTGCGTTCCCGTCTGGCCATTTGCGCGCCGCTTCGCGAAGCCGGGCATGGATGCGCAGGGATTCGTAATCCTTGACCGTGAAGTAGAGATGGTCGCGTAGCCAAATGCGTGGAGCAATCGCGAACCGTTCGGCCGCTGCCGAGATACGTGCGAACTCGCGCTTGAGGCTGGGCGGATTCTCGCGCTCATGGCGTGGCTCGCGCAGAACATTGGTATGGGCCGCTTCCAGCAGCATCCACATGAGCTTTCCGAGACGCGGAATGGCGACACCGCGGCTGCGATCGTCCTGCTCGGTCTCGTTGGGCTGCGTTGCCAGCTTCTCGGGCGCCTGCTTGTGCGCGTTGAACAGGCCCTTGGGGTGGTCGATCTCGAACAGCGAGTTGCCGATCTTCTCGCGAATGCGGTCGGGCGCCTGCGGCAGATAGTAGGCGCACCGTCGATGATGGTGCGGCCGCGATGTCAGGCGGCGCAGATAATAGGTCTCAGCTTCGGAGAGATAGGCAGGACTGATAAGCGGAGGATTATGATGGCTTTCAAGACAGTTGCACGCGATCCATTGCTCGTTCTCGCGCGCGGTCACCACCAGTGACACCGAAGCGCGGTGATCGGCCTCGTCGCCGGAGCCCGTATACCAGCGCTTCAGCGCAGCCTGCAGAAGCTCGGGAACTTCGCGCCGGTTTTGGATGCCATCGGTGTTGCGGGGTACGAGCCACATGGTTGCGATTACGCCGTTGACGCCTTTCCTTTGTTCTGTATATGTTCACTTTTGGAAGGAATTATAACCGATGAAGACGACTATTGAAATTGGCTCTTTCAATCTGGATATTCAACTGCACGACGAAGCGCTCGATGAGCGCAACACGCCCACGCGGCGGATGATCGCCAACGCCACGATCGGCGTCGATCCGTCGGACGCCTATTATTCAACGCGCGAGCTTCGCGAAGTCGTCCAGGAAGTTCATCACGGGAATATTGGTGGCAAGAAGCGTCTCAGTTCCATCCTCTCGACCGAATGCGACGACTACCAGCGGTGCCTCTATTTCTGCCTTGCCGGCCGCGGCATCGTGAAGATCATGGACGATCTGGAATGGCTGGAAGCGGTTCTGCGTTCGCGCGCCGAAGTCGGCGGTGCCACACGGCGCAATGGCGGTCACACCATTCCGCTGGTCAATCCGTATGTTTCGACGCGGCCCGACGGTCCGCTAGTCATCCCGACTGCCGAGTTTGTTGAAGGACCATCCTGGTATCTCGATCCTGATCTTGGTGGTGAGATCGTTGAGTAAGTAGCGGCAGCTTCCGACCCTAATTCCAACAATCCGCGGTGCGACCGCCGAACGGCTGCTCCTAGCAAAATTGGTCGCTCGCCGGCCAAAGAGCGGACAGGCGGCAACGCGCCCTAACATCGGTTGTTCGGATGTTTACCTGCCTTTCCAAATAGCTGCAGTTCTTACTATCCCAGCCCGGCGGCGGCAACGAACACGGATCTAGGGTCCGGACTCATTAGAGCCACCATGTAACGAAGGCGGCGATGGCGATGGTTGCCATGAAGGTCTTGATGTTGCGGTCGAAGCGGGTGGCGACACGGCGCCAGTCCTTGAAGCGGCAGAACATGCGCTCCACGACGTTTCGCTGACGGTAGATTTGCCGGTCGTGCTCGATTTGGATTTTGCGGTTGGACTTTGATGGGATGACCGGCGTCGTGCCGCGCTCGATCAGCCACGAACGCAAGGCGTTGCTGTCGTAGCCTTTGTCAGCGACCAGATAGTCGGATGGAGGCACGGCGTTGATCGTCTGGATAGCGACCTTGGCGTCCTGCGTGTTGCCCGGCGTCAGCAGGAGGATGTGCGGACGGCCTATCTCGTCGCAGACGGCGTGGAGTTTGGTGTTCCTGCCGCCTTTGGTGATGCCGATACCATGAGCCAAGGCCCCCCTTTTGCGCCTCCGGCGGTGCGGTGGACCTTGATGCAACTGCTGTCGATGAAGAGCTTTTCCGGCACACCGTCCACTCCAGCAAGCTGAGCGAAGATCCGCTCCCACACACCGCGCTCGGCCCAGCGTCGGAAACGGTTGTAGAGCGTCTTTTTCGGACCATAGATATGTTCGGGGCAGTCGCTCCAGCGACCGCCGCTCTTCAAAGCATAGACGATCCCCGATAGCACGCGCCGGTCATCGATCCTGGGCATCCCGCGCGTATCGGTCGGCAAGAGCGGCTCGATCCGCGCCCACTGCTCATCCGAAAACCAGAAGAAATTTGCCATTCAACACGCCTCCTTGCTGGAGGCTTCTG
>JBASBA010000220.1:0-4358 GCA_049650885.1 Alteraurantiacibacter sp.
TGGCCTTCGATAATCAGCGTTCCGAACGGTTCTATCCGGGCGCTGGAGCGCGCCTCGTACATCGGCGTGGCAAGAAGGGTGATCACCACACCAGCGACCAGCGCCAGCGCGATGATACCACCAATCAGCCAGCGCTGCCGATAGATGATGCCGCGCAAAGCCTCGAAGTTTACGAAGCTGGACTGGCCTTGCGACACCGCAAGCTGATTATTGGGAAGGTGGGAGTCGAGCCAGTTTCCCTGACCGCCCGAATTCGGCGATTCGACAATCGAATGGTTCGTCATGCAGCAGGCCAGATAACTTGAAGGTTCGCCTCGAAAGCGAACGGTGATAATGAGGGGGGCGTAATGAGAATACGAAAATTCAAACCGATGATATCTTTCTTCATCGTCGGCAGCTTCCCACGATACAGGGGATTTACTTAGACGCGCGCCTTCGGCAATGCAACATACCTCGTTCGCCCGATTGGATTCGTGTGTGCCGTGTCACTTCGCGACAGAGCATGGCCGCAGCAGAAGGCTGGCGCTATTACGATAATCTTGGAGCAGTTGCAGTGTTAGGCCTGGCATCAACCCTCAGCCTGTTGGCCGCGGGGCTTTATCTACTTGTCATGCTGGCAGCGCTTGCGGCATTTTTCACCGCAAGGAAACATGGGCAGCAAGACTGGCACGTGCGATCCTGGCTTCTGGTCGCTGCCCTCTTCACACTCTTGTGTCTCGCGCGGATTTTCAGCATCGAAGAACTGGTTCAGGAAATCGTGCGCCAACACGTGCGAAGCAATGGAACGTATCTCGACAGGGATGAATGGCAGCGCCCCGTTGCGGCGGGCTTAATCGTGATTTCGACCGCGTTTGCCGGCTTTGCTGTGTTCAGGACATTTCGAACTATACGCGGACGCCGCAATTTTGCGGTTGCTTTCGTTGTTTACTGCGCTTTTGCGATGCTGGCCCTGATCGCCACCCGCCTTATCTCGCTGCATACCCTGGATCGATTGCTCTACGGGCCGCTGAAACTCAACTGGATTGCGGACATCGGGCTGAGTGGCGCGATTGCTGCGGCGGCGTTTTACTACACCAGGATCATTCGTTTCCCGCCGCGTGCCAGGCGATGAAACAGACCGGAGAATCACAGGTGCCGCGCTCTTCCAAATTGCTATGCCTCGCCGCTTCGGGAGGCGGTCATGTGCGGCAATTGCTCGATCTTGCGCCGCTGTGGCAGGATTTCGACCACTTTTTCGTGACCGAAGACACCGCACTTGGGCAATCTATCGCGCAGAAGCATCGGACCGAGTTCGTGCCGCATTTCGCTCTTGGCCAGGCAAAACTCGGCAATCCGCTCAAGATGTTGAAAGCTGCAATCAGCAGCTTTTGGGCATCGTTCGGGATCGTTCGCCGCAACCGCCCCGATTATATCATCACTACCGGCGCCGGCTCCCAATTGTTCATCGTCGCCTGGGCAAAGCTGCTTGGCGCCAAGATCATCCTGATCGATAGTTTTGCACGCTTTGACAGGCCAAGTGCGTTCGCCCGCCTTGCAGGCCCGCTTGCCGATCTGCGCGTGGCGCAATCTGCCGCCAGCGCGAAAGTCTGGGGATCAGCACGTGCATTCGATCCCTTGAGAAATTCGGCATCCAGCGGCTCGACGAAAGAGGATCTTCTCTTCGCGACCGTCGGCGCGACGCTCCCCTTCCCCCGGCTGGTGGACCTTGTGATCGAAGCCAAACGCAGCGGGCGGATAAAGGAGCGGGTGATCCTGCAAGTGGGCGATCAAGAAGGAAATTTGCCCGAGGTGGAGGGGATGGAGATCGTTCGCTCTCTGCCTTTTGATGAGGTGCAGAAGACGCTTGAGCGTGCGCGTATCGTCGTTTGCCACGGTGGCACTGGGTCCATCCTCACGGCACTTCGCGCAGGTTGCGCTGCCATCGTGATCCCGAGACTTTATTCCCTTGGTGAACATTACGACGACCACCAGCTGGAAATCACCGAGAGCTTCGAGCAGCGCGGACTTTTGCGCGCGGCTGGCAATGCGGAAGAATTTGCCGATGCTCTGACTTGGGCAGAAGACTTCACGCCGCGCCCTGTGACGACCGATTATGCCGAGATGATCGAGTTTCTGCGCGGCTATATCGCCACCGGTAATCCAGCGCCGGAAGCACGCCGTGAGGAGTTGATCTAGCACCGCTGGCGATAGCAATCTGCGATGCGTCAGTTGTGCCTGTGTCTTGCCATGCACAAAAGCACATGGTTAGGCCCGATAGAGCGCATGTTACACCATCGGCGGGAAGATCACGGATAATGCCAAAAGTTGCCCTTATTACCGGCGTAACCGGGCAGGATGGCGCTTACCTCGCTCCGCTACTGCTGGAGAAGGGATACGAGGTTCACGGCGTGAAGCGGCGCTCGTCCAGCTTCAACACCGGCCGGATCGAGGATATCTATCAGGATCCGCACGCCCATGATCAGCGCTTTCACTTGCACTACGGCGATCTGACTGATGCCACGAACCTTATCCGGATCATGCAGGAAGTGCGGCCGGACGAGATCTACAATCTTGCCGCGCAAAGCCACGTGGCCGTCAGCTTTGAAACCCCGGAATACACGGCCAATGCGGATGCCATCGGCACGCTTCGCCTGCTGGAAGCAATCCGCATCCTGGGAATGGAGAAGACCGCACGCTTCTATCAGGCATCGACCTCCGAGCTCTACGGCCTTGCGCAGGAGGTTCCGCAAAGCGAGACCACACCGTTCTACCCGCGCAGCCCCTATGCCGCGGCCAAGCTTTATGCCTACTGGATCACCGTGAATTACCGGGAAGCTTACGGCATCCACGCCAGCAACGGCATTCTCTTCAACCACGAAAGCCCCATGCGCGGCGAGACTTTCGTGACCCGCAAGATAACCCGCGCCGCGGCCGCAATCGCGCTGGGGAGGCAGGACAGGCTCTATCTCGGCAATCTCGATGCGCGCCGCGACTGGGGGCACGCGCGTGAATATGTGCGCGGCATGTGGATGATGATGCAGCAGGATGAGCCGGACGATTACGTGCTGGCAACAGGCGAAACGACTACGGTACGCGATTTCGTGCTGTGGGCATTCGAGGATGCGGGCATTGCTATCGAGTTTCGCGGGGAAGGAATTGAGGAGAAGGCTTACGCCAAGGACGACGGTCGCTGCCTTGTCGAGGTGGACCCGCGCTATTTCAGGCCCACCGAAGTCGAACTGCTGATCGGCGATCCTGCCAAGGCGCATCGTCAACTTGGCTGGCGGCACGAAACCTCCGCCAGGCAACTGGCGCGCGAGATGGTGCAGGCAGATTTGCAGGTGATGCGCAACGAACCGATTGCCGGAATCGACTGATGGCATTTGACCTCGCCGCAAAGCGCGTTTTCGTGGCAGGCCACAATGGCATGGTCGGCTCTGCTCTTACGCGCCGCCTGAAACGCGAATCGTGCGAAATCCTGACAGCCGATCGCTCCGTAGACCTGCGCGAACAGGCGGCCGTGCGTGACTGGTTTGCAGCGCACCGTCCCGATGTGGCGATTATCGCGGCAGCGAAGGTTGGCGGGATACTGGCGAACGACACCTATCCGGCTGATTTTCTTTACGACAACCTGATGATCGAAGCCAATTTGATCGAGGCGGCTTTTCGCAACGGGGTGCAAAAGCTGCTTTTCCTCGGTTCCTCCTGCATCTATCCAAAGATGGCGCCGCAACCCATCGCAGAGGATGCGCTGCTTACCGGCCCGCTGGAGGCGACAAACGAGTGGTATGCGATTGCAAAGATCGCCGGCATCAAGCTGTGCCAGGCTTATCGCCGGCAGCATGGCTGCGACTATATCAGCGCCATGCCGACGAACCTGTACGGTCCGGGTGACAATTTCGACCTGCAATCGAGCCATGTCCTGCCCGCCCTCGTCCGCAAGGCGCACGACGCAAAGGAGAACGGCGCGGATATAATCCAGATCTGGGGCACCGGCACGCCGCGACGCGAATTTCTGCACGTTGATGATTTGGCCGATGGCTGCGTTTTTCTGCTGAACCGCTACTCCGCGCAAGAGCATGTGAACATCGGATCGGGCGAGGATATTGCGATTATCGCACTGGCGAGGCTGGTTTGCGATATCGTCGGTTTCAGCGGATCGATAGCGACAGACCCGACGAAGCCCGATGGCACCCCGCGCAAACTGATGAACAGCGACAAGATCCGCGGGCTAGGCTGGGCGCCCACGATTGATCTGCGAGAGGGGATAATGGACGCTTATCGCGCTTTTCTTGCAGACAGAGCCGCTCAGTAAAAGCGTTCGCGATCCTGCCTAGAACGCGCGGTCGTGCACCAGCACGGTGGCCGTCACAAACAGG
>JBASBA010000221.1:0-2047 GCA_049650885.1 Alteraurantiacibacter sp.
GGTTCGGCCCGACGATGATGTGAAAGTCCTGGAGCTGATCCATTACGAACGATTGACGCTGCCGGGCATGGAAAAGCTGGCGGACGAAGTGGAGCAACGCTGGGCGCTGGACGGGTTGCTGATCCACCACCGCACGGGCCACATGCGCCCCGGTGCGCCGATTGTATTGGTGGCTGCTGCCGCCAGGCACCGGCGCGATGCTTTCGAAGCAGTTGATTTCGCCATGGATCACCTCAAGTCGCGAAGCTGGTTCTGGAAGCGCGAAAAGCGCAGCGATGGCTGGCACTGGATCGAACCGCGCGAAGCAGACCACGCCGATGCGATTCGCTGGGACACCTGAACGTCCAAATGGCAGCGCATGGTCTTCGCGTTCGCAGAACATGACAATGCCGTTGTTCGAACCGCCAACTTACACGATTTAAAAAAGCCGGCGTATCGCGATCGGCGGTTCAGCGAGCCAAGCCCGCCAGTAGTGACTGGATGACAGTATCTTCCTCTGCCACCAGCGCGTCTACCTCGCCGCGAACCGCGCTTATCGATTCGGTGGCTTGTGCAGATGTGGCAGCATCGACAAAAATTCTGTCCAGATCGGCCAGCGCGATCATCGCTTCGCTACGCTTGTTCTCCAGATCGGCAATCGCCACCTGCGCGACAGACCAGCGTTCACTGCCAAGTGCCGCGCCGTTCGCCGCAGCGGCGAGCGAGCGCGCACGCGGAGCAGCGGCCAGGAACTTGGCATGTGCGGCACGCGCGGTAGCGGCCAAATCGTCAAGACTGGCCAGTGTAGAGGCGGGGGGAGGGGACGCGGGTGGCGCAGGCTCTACTTCCATCACGCCTCCCGTTCGCTCGATATCGCGGGTGGCCAGCGAAGGATATTCGCCGTTCGCGGATGCGCAGGCCGCGATCAGCGGAAAAAGGGCGAGCGGAAAGAAGCGAGGGACTTGCACCATATGCGCCTTCCTCTACATTCGTCACCGAAAGCTTTCCAGCGCGCATTTTCGACTTTGATTCGGGCATGTGAAGGTTGACAGCTTTTAGCGCTTCGCCTAACGGCAGCGCTCTTTCCGGTGCCCTTGGGGCGCCTTTTTTGTCGTTGCTGCGAATTGGCCTGGGATAAGCTCGGGCAGGGACGCAGCTTTAAGACACCAGATAAACGGATTTGAGCACCATGTTCGCAGTAGTGCGCACGGGCGGCAAGCAGTACCGCGTCGCCGAAGGAGACAAGATCGCAGTCGAGAAGCTGGCGGGTGACGCTGGCGATACGATCGTTCTTGAAGATGTATTGCTGGCCGGCGAAGGCGCCGACATGGCCGATGCATCGAAGGTAACGGTTTCGGCTGAGGTAATCGCCCAGGCGAAGAGTGAGAAGGTGACCGTTTTCAAAAAGCGTCGCCGTCACAACTATCGCCGCAAGAACGGCCATCGCCAGCAGATGACCCTGCTGCGCATCGTGGGCGTGGGTGACAGCAAGGCCGCCAAGAAGGCGCCTGCCAAGAAGGCTGATGAAGCTCCCAAGGAAGACGCTCCGAAGGCTGAAACCAAGGCAGCCGATACGAAGGCCCCGGCAACGAAGGCTGCTCCCAAGAAGGAAGCCGACACTGCCGAGAAGCCTGCGGCCAAGAAGGCAGCGCCGAAGAAGGCTGCTGCGACCAAGAAGAGCGCCGACAAGTCGGCCGACAAGAAGTAAGGATTTCGAACCATGGCACATAAAAAAGCAGGCGGTTCATCGAACAACGGTCGCGACTCAGCCGGTCGCCGCCTTGGTGTGAAAAAATTCGGTAGCCAGGATGTGATTCCGGGCAACATTATCGTGCGTCAGCGCGGCACCAAGTTTTATCCTGGTGTCAACGTAGGCATGGGCAAGGATCACACCCTGTTTGCGCTGGAAGCTGGCAAAGTGCGTTTCCACGCAGGCAAGCTCGGCCGCAAATACGTATCGGTCGATGCGATGGCCCAAGCCGCCGAATAACCGGATGACTCGATAAAGGGGCCATCCACCGGGATGGCCTCTCCGGGTAACAGCTCGGAAATTGGAAGGAGATGGGGC
>JBASBA010000222.1:0-4046 GCA_049650885.1 Alteraurantiacibacter sp.
CCAAATCGGGGCGCGAAACGATGATCGGCATGTTCGCGCAGGCAAAGGCGGTTGAGGCAGACGCGCAAAAGGCATTCTCGCCAGACAAGCTGGACCAGCTCCGCTCGCTGCTTTCGCAGCTGCTGGAAACGCTGGACCAGCAGGATGCCAAGGGCACGGCGCAGCACCTGGAAGTGATGCATGCGCTGCAGGCAGATCAGCCTGCCGAAAACGGCAGCGAAAGCTAGATCGTGGAACCTCCGCCCGTCCGCACAGGGCTGGCGGCAAGCGTGATACGCTTGCGGTCTGGTTCCGGCTTGGGGAGCGGTTCGGCCTCGCGCAAGCTGGAAAGGGTTTCGCGCGTCAGGTGCTGATAATCCCCATCACCATCGTTGCGCCAGGTCACCTCCTCGGCTGACAAGGCGCGTATGATCCGCGCAGGAGTGCCGATCAGCAGACTGCGCTCCGGCACTTCCATCCCATGCGGCACAAGCGACAGCGCGCCCACCAGACATTCCCGCCCCAGCACTGCTGCATCCAGCACCACCGAGTTGATGCCCACCAGACAATTCTCCCCGATCTCGCAACCATGAATCACCGCGCCATGAGCGATCGTGGCCCCGCGCCGGATTACGGTGTCACGCTGCGTGGAAACATGGATGGTTGCACAGTCCTGCACGCTGCAGTCGCTTTCAACGACGATCCTGCCGAAATCAGCCCGCAGGCTGGCGCCCGGGCCGATATAGCAGCCGGAACTGACGATAACGTCGCCGATCAGTGAAGCTTGCGGATGGACGAAGCTGCTGGGATCGACCACCGGCCTGATACCTTGAAATTCGTAGCAGGGCATAGCTGGCGTTCCTCCTCCATCCGTGGCGGCGGGGCCGGATGAACCCTCAACCCATCTCGATAGGGCGTTCGCCCACGATCGACAAACCATAGCCTTCAAGCGCCACCAGCGATCGACTGTTGTTGGTCAGCAGCACCATGTCCCTGACACCAAGTTCAGCAAGGATCTGGGCACCGTTGCCATAGTCGCGCTGCTCCGGGTTTTCCCCCGATGCCGGGCGTTCGGCCTTTTCGGCCCCGGCAATGCGCATGGCGCGGCTGACGAAATCGGGCACCGGGCGGTTGATCAGCACCAGCACACCGCTGCCATCCTTCGCGATGGTTTCCATAGACCGCTGAACCAGCGATTCACGCTCCCCGATCTCGGCAAACACATCGGGGAAGATCGACAGCAACTGCATGCGCACCAGCGTCGGTTTGGCGGGATCGACCTCACCCTTCACCAGCGCCAGTGTTTCTTCCCTGGTCGCCTTGTTGTAAAAGCAGATGGCACGCCAATCGTCGCCCCAGCGGCTGGAAAACTGCCGCTCGAATCGCCGTTCGATCAGGTGGTCGTGCTCGCGACGATAGGCGATCAGGTCGCGGATCGTGCCGACCTTAAGGTCGTGCTTGCGGGCAAAGCTGACAAGATCGTCCATCCGGCTCATCGTGCCGTCATCGTTCATGATCTCGCAGATCACCGCAGAGGCGTTCAGGCCGGCCAGCCGGGAAATGTCTACCGAAGCTTCCGTGTGTCCGGCGCGTACCAGCACGCCGCCATCGCGGGCGACCAGCGGGAACACGTGCCCGGGAGTAACGATATCGTCTGCGCCCTTGCCGCCATCGATCGCCACGGAAATGGTGCGGGCGCGATCTGCCGCCGAAATGCCGGTGGTCACGCCGTCGCGCGCTTCGATGGAAGTGGTGAAAGCGGTTTCGTGCCGCGTCCGGTTCTGGCTGCTCATCAGGTCGATGCCCAGTTGCTCGACCCGTTGCCTGGCGAGTGCGAGGCATATGAGGCCGCGACCGTGCGTTGCCATGAAGTTGATCGCCGCGGGCGTGGCCATCTGCGCAGGAATGATGAGATCGCCCTCGTTCTCGCGATCTTCATCGTCCACGAGGATGAACATCCGCCCGTTGCGGGCTTCTTCCACTATTTCAACGATGCTTGAAATCATCGTGCCGCCTCCCGCCGCAGCGTCTTGATGATCTGGCCGTAGGGTGAGGAAACGGTTGGTTCCTCTCGCCCACACCCAAACACTTTTCAGTTCATTTTCCGTTCGTCCAGGCCAAGCCCGCGACCGATGATTTCCAGCATGATCTCGCTGGTGCCGGCAAAGATACGGCTGATGCGCGCATCGGTGAACATGCGGCTGATCCGGTATTCTTCCATGTAGCCGGCACCGCCGTGCAACTGTACGCATTCATCCATGACGCGGCCTTCCAGCTCGCTGCTCAGCAACTTTGCAGCAGAGGCATCCTCTGCCGTCAGCGCCTTGTCGTTCAGCAGCAACACGCACTGATCAACATAGGTCTGCGCCATGTCCAGTTCGGCGCGCATCTGCGCCATCTTGAACCGGGTGTTCTGGAACGCGCCGATGGGCTTTCCGAAAGCGCGGCGTTCCTTCACGTATTCCAGCGTCAGGTCGAATGCAGTCTGGGCTGTAGCCATAAAGCCAATGGCGGCAATAAGGCGTTCCTGTGCCAGCATCTGGGCGAGATACTTGAAGCCCTGCCCTGCTTCGCCGATCAGGTTTTTCTGCGGAACCTTCACATCGTTGAAGAACAGTTCCGCCGTGTCCTGCGATTTCAGGCCCATCTTCTCCAGCTTGCGGCCCCGTTCGAAGCCTTCCATGCCGCGTTCGACAAGGAACAGGCTGATGCCGTGCGGGCGATCCGGATCGGTGCGTGCGGCAACCACAATCAGGTCGCCCAGGATACCGTTGGAGATGTAGGTCTTGGCGCCATTCAGCACCCAGTGATCGCCGTTTTCCACCGCGCGGGTTTTCATGCCCGCCAGATCGCTGCCGGTCGAAGGTTCGGTCATCGCTACGGCCAGAATCGTCTCGCCCGAAACGATGCCCGGCATGAACCGGTCCTTCTGCTCCAGATTGCAGAGCTTGTGGATGTAGGGCGCCACCAGATCGTTGTGCAAATTGATGTAGAACCCGATATCGCCGTAGCGCATATTTTCTTCGATGATGATCTGGTCGAAGCGCAGATCATCGATACCCGCACCACCGTACTTCTCATCAGCGAACACGCACAGCAAACCTTGTTCGCCGGCTTTGAGGTAAACCTCGCGGTCGACCATCCCGCCTTCGCGCCAACGTTCGGCATGAGGGCCAACCTCGGCCTGCATGAACTTGCGAACGCTGTCGCGAAACTGTTCGTGTTCGGGTTCAAAAATAGTGCGCTGCATCGCTGCTCAACCTGCCTTGATCGGGGGATAGAACGATGTGCCGACAGCAGCGCGTTCCTGCAACCAGGACGAAGGGGCAAAGCGCGCGCCATAGCTTTCGGCCAGCCTGCTTGCCTCACTCACGAACTCCGCGATGCCCACTGTATCGATGTAGCTCAGGGTGCCGCCGGTCCAGACCGGGAAGCCCCAGCCCAGGATGGCACCAAGATCGGCATCCTGCGCGGTTTCCAGCACCCCTTCTTCCAGGCACTGCGCGGTTTCGTTCGCCTGCGCATAGAGGAAGCGCTTTTTCAGCACGTCCTGATCGGGTTGTTCTTCCGAGGTCGGAAATTCTTCCGCCAGACCCGCCCACAGGCGCTTGCTGCCGTCTTCTGCGTATTCGTAGAAGCCGCCACCTGCCCTGCGGCTGCCGCGACCCAGTTCCAGCATGCGGTCCAGCACCTTGCCGCCGCGCTCGATGGTGTAGAGATTGCCTTCCTTAGCCTCGGCATCCTTCAGGATTTTCACTGGCAGATCGATTGTCACTTCGTCCAGCAGGGCCAGCGGACCGATCGGGAAGCCGGCGGCCTTGGCTGCGTTCTCGATGCGCGCAGGTTCCACACCATCTTCCAGCATGGCCACGCCTTCGAAGATGAACATGCGGAACACGCGGCTGGTGTAGAAGCCCTGGGCATCGTTCACCACAATCGGCGTCTTGCGGATCTGGGCAATGAAATCCAGCGACCTGGCGAGCGTCTCGTCGGAGGTCTGCTCACCCATGATGACTTCCACCAGTCCCATCCGATCTACAGGTGAGAAGAAGTGCAGGCCGATATAT
>JBASBA010000223.1:0-5392 GCA_049650885.1 Alteraurantiacibacter sp.
GGGCTGGGCGACAGTTATCAGCTTGCCGAGCGTGTCCCATTCCGGCCTTGGCGACCAGTTGCGATTGGCGCCAAGGTAGGAGTGCTGATCGAATTCCAGCAGACCGATAATCGTTTCTGCCACGATCGTCGCACCTACCGGGCCTAGCGCCTCGCCCTCCGTCGTGCTGCCATCCGGTTCCTCGCGGCCGATCACTTCCGCCTCCGCCAAAATATACAGCCACAGTGGTATGCCGTGGGCCGGTAATTCGGAGCTGAGCTGACCGATCTTTTTCACCACCTTGTCGATGGTGGCCTGATCGCAGCCGATTGCTTCTGCTACTTTTTCTCCGCCCGGCAGCAGGAAGGTGTTGCCGCGCAGCAGGTTTCGCGTTGCCAGCGATGCCTCGCCATGCGTGATGAATGGCAGTTTCAGCAGATCGCCCGCCAGCATTGTGTCCAGCTTCTGCGCACGCTCAACCTGACGGTTTTCCGGAGTGAAGAGCAGTTCATGCCAGTCAACCACGCCTTTTGCGTCAGACAGGGCATCAAACCCGCGGCCCAGCAGCGCGCCAAACAGCTCCAGCGGTGATTTCCCCTTCTGCACCTGTATTTTCATTGGAATCATAGAGTGGCCAAAGCGATAGGCTGCTACGGAAAATTCGATGGGGATGAAGGGCGTGCCTCCGCAATAGTGCTGCCGCCCGCAGCCAAGAATCCTTTCCACCACCGGGCGTCCGCAAATCGCGGCGAGGTAGTCGTTCACGACACCCCACTGGTAATGCCATGTCACATCCCTGCGCGCTTCTTCGTAGAGCTCTTCGCCCTCGTAGCCATGCTCTGCGTGCAGCGTGTCGCACACGTGATTGTGAAAACGGATGACGGCCAGTTGTAGCTGGCTGATAACGCGGTTCTCGTCATTGCGTGGATCGCCAATCATGGCGCGGCCATTGGGGCTGCGCAGCAGATCGTTATCCGCAAGCCCGCCCTGGCCGGGGTTATCGGCACCTGTCAGCAGTTTGGCCCCGCCAAACGCGCCGCCTTGCACGAACAGATAGGGCTGGGCTTCCGGCCCTAGTCCGTAGATGCAATCAAGATCCAGCGTGGGTGTTCTGACATTGGAGATTTCGCCGGGATTATCGACGACGCTATCGAAACTGGTGGAAGCATCCAAGGTGATATCGTGATCCACGAACTGGCCGAAGAAGATCAGGCCAACGGGCACATTGTCCGTCCGGTCGCTGTCGGATTTGCCATCCATCGGCCCACCGGATTTGCCGATTTTGTCCAGTAATGCCTTTGGCGTATACGCCGGGCTGATATTGCCGAACAGGCGACCAAATCGGTCGTCACGCTGTTTGGTTTCGTAATGGCCGCGGACGCAATAGGCAGACATGCCTTCCAGCGGCTTCATTCCATGATGGTCTCGAACGCTCATAGCCAAACTCCTCGAACCTTTGTTCGCAACGGGTGTTGATCAGGATTATTGGCGACCCGTCCAATATTGGGTCAGTTCTTGAACGTATGACAGTGTCATTAACTGTATTCGGGCGGAATCCTTGCACTGTTGGTGGTGTTTAACCGAAATTAGCTACAAGTTATGGGCTGCTGCGTGGGCGGAGGCCCATGCCCATTGGAAGTTATAGCCGCCCAGCCAGCCGGTCACGTCCACTGCCTCACCTATGGCGTAAAGGCCGGGCAATTTGCGCGCCTCCATCGTTTTGGACGACAATTCGCCCGTGTCTATCCCGCCAATGGTCACTTCGGCCTTAACAAAACCCTCGGTTCCATTCGGGTGAAAGGTCCATGTCGAGAGCTGTTGTTGAGCGGCGCGCAAGGACTTGTCCGGCACATTGCCAAGATCGCCTTCTATGTTCAGCCTCTGCGCCAGCGTATCCGCCAGCCGATCGGCCCGATAATCCCTCAACCCCGCGCGCAGATTGGAAGAAGGGCGGGTGCGCTTTTCCTCCAACAGCCAGTCAGGCGCGACATCGGGCAGAAAATTCATGGTGACAGGATCGCCCGGCCGCCAATAGCTGCTGATTTGCAGGACGGCGGGGCCGGACAGCCCGCGATGCGTCATCAAGGCAGCTTCGCGGAAAGTGGTCTTGTTCGCCGTCGCTTCTACCTCCGTCGCAACGCCGGACAGTTCACGAAACAGTACGTCGTCTCCGCCCAATGTCAGCGGTACGAGGGCGGGGCGCGGTTCTACCACTTTCAGTCCGAATTGACGCGCCAGACCGTAGGCAAAATCGCTCGCGCCCATTTTCGGGATCGAAGGGCCGCCGGTTGCAATAACCAGTGCCGGGGCGCTGCTGGACCCGTCCTGCGTGGTGACGGTGAATTGTGCGCCATCATGGGCGACATTGGTGACATTCCGGTTGCAGCGGATATCCACCTTGCCAGGCCCCGCAGCACATTCATCCAGCATCATCTGCACGATCTGCCTGGCACTTCCATCGCAGAACAACTGGCCCAGCGTCTTCTCGTGCCAGGCAATATCGTGCTTCTCTACCAGGTCGAGAAAATCGCGCGCGGTGTAACGGCTTAGCGCGGATTTGGCGAAGTGGCGATTGGACGAGATGTAGTTGGCGGGACCAGCACCGATATTGGTGAAATTGCATCGGCCCCCACCGGAAATCAGGATCTTCTTGCCGACGGTTCCCGCGCGTTCCAGCACCAGCACATTGCGCCCGCGCTGCGCCGCTATTGCTGCACAGAAAAGCCCTGCTGCGCCGCCGCCCAGCACGATTGCATCGAAATTGGATTCCATGCGCCTCGCGTTAGGCAGGAAACGGCTGCGCGTCCAAGCTTACTCGATTGGCTGCTGCCGCGCGGCGATGAAATACAGGCCGCTACCCATCAGGAATATCAGGCCCAGCATCTGGAACGCTTCCGCAGTCGCATGGCTGGCAACCCACAGGGTGGAGATGACGGCAAGGATGGAAAGGGGCAGGTGCCACCACGGCGCCTTTGCGTCATCGCGCCTTTGCAGCACGGGCAGGGCCAGGGACGAAAGCAGATACATCACCAGGCGTGACAGGGTGCTGGCCACCGCCAGCGCGGCAAATCCGGCCCAGAGGCTAAACAGGATCGCCACTCCGCCGTAGAATAATACGGAGACATCCGGCGTCTGGAAGCGCGGAGACACATGAGCGAAAATGCGGGGCAGCGTGCCTTGTTCCGCCATGCCGAATGTCATCCGGGGAACAACGATGCCGCCGTTCAGAATATTCGCGCCGATCGAGAATGCAGCGGCAATGGAGATTATAATCACCCCCACTTGCCCTGCCACCACATTTGCCGCAGCCGCCAGCGCACTTTCACCTGCACCAGCCTGCGGGTCGATGGCGAGGTAGGCCCAGATTACCAACATGTAGAACACCGCAACCGCCGCAATAGTGGTGAGCAGTGCCAACGGGATCGTGCGGCGCGGATTGCGCAATTCGCCCGCCGGGAAATTGGCATTCTCAAACGCCATGTAGGCGTAGAATGTCAGCAGCACGACGCTTTCAAATTCGCCGAACCGGGGGAGGCTGAAGCCAACCGATGGATCGCGCGTCAGCAGCCCGAAACCAATGAGCGCCACCAGAGGCAGAAGCTTTACCGCCGTCATCGCACCCAGCACATTTACAGAGGCGCGCATCCCCACCAGGTTGATCAGCGTGATGAAAGCGATAAAGCCGATCACCGCCACCGCGCGCAGGGTCGGATCCTCCAGCACCGGAAAAAGAACCGCCAGATAAGCAATCGCCACATGGGTGTTTGCGGCCACGGCCACAACTGCGCTGGCATAGCGCATCCAGCCTGACTGGAAGCCGACGAATGGACCAAAGGCGGAGTGCGCATAAAGCACGGGCCCGCCATGCGTATCGAACCGGGTGGCCAGCATGGCGAAAACGAAAGCCAGCGGCGCAATCAGGATAGCGCCCAGCAGCATCATCCACGGGGCGAAATTGCCAACGGCGGCCACCAGGATTGCAGGCATGGCGAAAATGCCGGCGCCTATCATCCCGTTTACCGGAAACAGCGCCGTGCCCCAGAAACCGACCGTGCGTGGCAGGGCGGCTGGTGACTTTTTCATCGGTTTTCCCCGTTCAAACCCGAAACCGCTACGCTGCCCTGTGGGGAGGTTTCGCGCAAGCTTTGCCAAGCGCGCCGTCACCACCTATCTCGCACAGCATGAGCAAAGGCGAAGCCGGATCCCCCCAAGACCCGCGAGGTGCAGCGCGCTTCAACGAGGAGCGTGCCACCTATACGGTGAAGGGCAATACCCAACCCGATCTGGAGGGAGGGGTCACGGCCATTCGAGAGGTCGTGAAAACGCTGAAGCCCAAGCCCGGCGTCTATCGCATGCTGGATGCCCGCGGAGACGTGTTGTACGTGGGAAAAGCGCGCAGCCTGAAAGCGCGCGTTGCCAATTATACGCAGGTGAAAGCTCTGACGAACCGCCTGCAACGCATGGTGAGCCAGTGCCGCGCGATGGAAATCGTCACCACCAATTCAGAGGCTGAGGCGCTGCTGCTGGAAGCGCAGTTCATCAAGCGTTTCCGCCCGCCTTACAACGTGCTGCTGCGCGATGATAAGAGCTTCCCCTTCATCCTGCTGCGGGAGGGGCACGACTACCCCCGCATCCAGAAGCATCGCGGCGCACGCAGGGCAAAGGGCAATTATTACGGGCCGTTTGCCAGCGCGGGATCGGTGAACACCACGATTAATGCCTTGCAAAAACTGTTCCTGCTAAGGTCTTGCACAGACAGCTTTTTCTCCCGCCGCGACAGGCCTTGCCTGCTGTATCAGATCAAGCGTTGCAGTGCGCCATGCGTGGGCCGGATCGACAAGGACGGCTACGATCAGCTGTTACAGGAGGCTAAGGATTTTCTGGGGGGGAAATCCGGCGCAGTGCAGGCCCGCATCGAAACGCAGATGAAGAAGGCGGCAGCGGATCTGGATTTCGAGAGCGCTGCCCTGCTGCGCGATCGTCTGCGTGCGGCGACGTTCATTCAGGGCAGCCAGGCGATCAATGCCGATGGCGTTGGCGATGCTGATGTTTTCGCGCTGGCAGCCAAGGGCGGGCAGATTGGCGTGCAGGGCTTCTTCGTGCGCGGCGGGCAGAACTGGGGGCACAAGGCGTTCTTTCCCACGCATACGCAGGATCTGGGCCTTGATGAAGTGCTGGCCCGCGTTCTGGCGCAGTTTTACGAGGAAGTGCCGCCGCCGCGCACTATCCTGGTCGACCGCGACCTGCCGGAACAGGCATTGCTTGAGGAGGCATTTGGCGAACTGGCGGGCCGCAAGGTTGAAATCAGCATTCCCCAGCGTGGTGATCGGCGCAAGCTGATGGAGCAGGCGAGCCGCAACGCCACAGAGGCATTGGACAGGCGGCTGGCAGAAACCGGCACACAGGCCAAGAT
>JBASBA010000224.1:0-2497 GCA_049650885.1 Alteraurantiacibacter sp.
GCAAAGCGGTCGTCACCTTCATCTTCGACCTTCAAGAACTGGATCAGGTTCGCCGCCTTGGCGAGCATGAAGAGCACGCTGCCGGTGGCGCGATCAGCGTCATCGGCGAAGGTGCGGGCGGACGAAGTGTGCCCCAGCCATTCTTTCAATTGTTCCTTGCTCTTGACCTGCAGTGCTTCGAGCAGCGCCTCAAGGCTGCAGTTCTTCTCGGCCCACAAAGAGCGCATCATGTTGGCGACCAGAATGCGGCTCGTCTCTAGCCAGACATCGTCATCCTGACTGCCGGTTTCGGAAACAAGTTGGCGTGCGATACGGTCGGCATCGGCGGGGTGCGATATCTCGTCGAAGGGTGACCAGAAGGTGCAGCGCGCATCGAAGGGATTGAGGATGATGTCGCCGCGCGCGGGGCTGTAATAGTGGGCGATGAACTCGCCCGATGTGTCGTAGACCAGCGCCGCTTCGCCGCGCCTCTCGATACCGTCGAGCATCTGGCGAAGGGCAGTGGTCTTGCCGCTACCGGTGGTGCCAAGAAAGGCAAAGTGACGGGTCTCGATCCTGCGCGGGATCGGTACGGGCCCGATGCGCAAGGCATCCGAGCCACAATACTGGATGGTCTGCGCAGCAACATCCTCTTCGCTCGCCATTCGGGTCCCGCCAAGCACCCGGTCGGCAAGCGTATCCTTGCCCTGTGCGGACATGGTGCGCTGGATCAGCCAGACGGCCAGCATGCCGACTGCCAGCCCGATCAAGGCCCCTGCGCCCGATACCTTTATCGCTTTCCAGAAGGTATCGGCAATAAATGGGTCGCTGGCAAAGCTCGACGCTGAAACCGTCCAGCTTTGGCCGTCCATCGACACATTCATGTCGAGGTCCTTGCCAACAATCTGACCGAGCAAGGCGATCAGGTTCGCGAGCATGCACTGCATCGCGACCTTGATCTCTTTGGGCATCAACAGGATCTGCGGCGCGATGATCGCACCGGCCCCCGTTGCGCACAGGGACAGTGTGGAGAAGAAGCGCAGTCGCTGCTGCCCTTGGGCCATGCGCACGCGCCACAGAGCATGGGCGCGGGTGACAAAATCGACGCCGGTATTCATGGTTCGATCTCCAAGGCAAGCGAGCGCTGGCGCTCGAAAGCGGCGCGCGCTTCCGTTGCGATTGTCTCGTCTGATTTCTTGCTTCCTAGTGCGGCGTGGCGGGCATAAGCGTAGGCCGCACAGGCAGTGAAAAGGCTACGGTCGAGCACCCGTTCAGCCTCGGCGAGGCGCTCCGATATCGACCCGATCTCACGCGCCATTTCGGCAAGATCGGTCTCCTTGTCGGTGCCGTGAAGCATGGCGAGAAAGCCTGCCTCTACGATCCGCGCCAGCATGGCGTAATCGCTCAGGCCCCTTCGCCTGGCGAAGTCGGCCAGCACCCGGTAGTGCGACGGGCTGAGGCGCACTGTCTGAGCCCGCGCGCACATCGCTCCGCTCCGATGGCGATGCTATCCGCCATCGCGACAAACGGCGGAATTGCCCGGGTTCTGGTTCTGTGGCTGAAGAGAGATGCTATCCGCATCCCCTCAAACCCGCAGAAATCCTTGATGCACACGTGCGTGGGGTGTGTATGGAAATTACGGGTCCGATACGAAGTATCGTGGCCCCTTCCTCCTCCAGTCTTTCTCCGGTCATTTGGCATGGGCGTCTTGCTCCATGCTTGCCGTTGGAGGCGTCGCAGACAGGATCAGATTCCGGGCGACATCGTCGTCGAAGTAGCGATCCCGGGATTGGCGCGAAGGCAACTGGCGGTCCGCCATATCGGTACGCGTGAACCAGCGAAGCAGGACCAAGTTGATTGCAGACCGAACTTCATCTGCGAGCAGGTTGGTCTCTTCTGGCGTGAGGTCCAGCCACCCGAATTCGGTGCGAAGCTGGCTGCCAAGCGGATACCCGGTTCCGTCCCTGCTTTTGTAAATCGGGCCCTCGACAGTGAGACAACAATCTTGCCCTTCAAAGCGCTCTACGACCGGGCGTTCGTACCAGAGCCAAGGTTGCAGTGTGTGCCGACGGGCGCGCCCATGTGCGTTGTCTTCAACGAGCAAATCGACGAGTTTGGCTGTGCGCTCTTCTTCACCGAATGGAGCACGTGTGATAATCCAGCCTTGCTTCAACAAGGCGGCATTGATCCGTGAACGGATGGACATATTGGGGTATCTTTCTGCGGGCCATTGCCCGCTTTGGCGGGGTCAATAGCGGCGCAGTGGGAGAGCATCGATCCAGTCATTGATGTCGCTGGAACGCCAGCGGATACGTCCTCCGCCAATGTCTATCGGATGAGGAAAGGCACCCTTACGAATGCGCCGCCAGATCGTAGTTCGGCTGCGAATTCCGGTGAGGCGCATAACCTCATGGCAGGTGAGTAGTTCGATATTTGGCATGACAGATTCCTTTGCTTCAAGGTTCTGTCACCGTTGCCGCGTGTCCCCTCGCGACGATGGGTTGGTTCTCAAATTGCC
>JBASBA010000225.1:0-3812 GCA_049650885.1 Alteraurantiacibacter sp.
GATCTAGGCCACCCATTCCTCTTTCGGAATTTCCAGCAATTTCAGCAGTGTGGTCAGATCGCCGCGATCTACCCAGCCATTGGCGGCATCGCGCGCCTTGGGCTTTGCACGATAGGCAATCCCGTAAGTCGCGGCTTTTAACATGGGAATATCATTGGCCCCGTCACCTGCGGCCATCGACACTGCGCCCTCGCCCAGCCTGGACGTTTCTTCCTGCAGGACTGTTTCCTTCGTGGCACTGTCTGTAATGCCGCCTACAAGGCCGCCGGTCAGCTTGCCATTTGACACGGCCAGCCTGTTGCCCATCACACGCTCAAAACCAATTTGGTCGGCGACATCGTCGGCAAAGTGATGAAAGCCGCCCGTCACCAGAACCGTGCGGCAGCCCTTTGACTTCAGCGTTTCGACAAGAACGCGCGCGCCATCATTCGGGCGAATACGATCTTCCAGGCATTGCGTAATCGCGCTTTCATCAAGCCCTTCCAGCAGCGCCACACGTTCCCGAAGGGCGGATTCGAAATCGAGCTCTCCCTGCATCGCGCGTTCGGTGATCTGGGATACCTTGGCTTTCAGGCCCGCGAAATCGGCGAGTTCGTCAATGCACTCCTGTCCGATCATTGTGGAATCCATGTCGGAGACGAAAAGATGCGGCAGGCGAAATTCATCGCGCGCGATGATCGAATCGCTGGCCTCAAAATGTGTATCGATGGCCTTGCGCAGCGTGGCCATATCGTCACCGGGGCTTTCAAGTTGCAGCACATCGCCGCAAAAATCGAGCATCGCCGCATGGGCGACCGGCACCGCGGTTTCCGTCAGGGCCGCAGACATCGTGTCCAGCCGCCTTTCCAGCGTGGCGGGGTCTGCTATCAGCCGGGCTATGAGCACTTCTGCATCTCCAGTTCCAAAACAGGTCGCGCTCATCGCAGGGCCGACCGCCAGCGGCAAGAGCGATCTGGCCGTGAACCTTGCATTATCGCTGGAAAAGGCGGGCAGGTCTGCCGTCGTCATCAACGCCGATAGCGCGCAGGTCTATGCCGAACTGCAAGTTCTCAGCGCGCGGCCAACCGAAGACGAGATGCGCGGCGTGCCGCACCGCCTTTTCGGCGCGTGGAACGGTGCCCTGGCCTGTTCTGCTGCGGACTGGGCCGCCGCTGCGAAGCGAGAGATCGAGAATGCGCATCTTTCAGGAGCGGTGCCGATCCTTGTGGGGGGCACAGGGCTGTATATCCGCACTCTGCTAGATGGCATCGCGCCAGTGCCCGCGATCGACGAGGATATCCGCGCCACCGTGCGGGCTATGCAGGCGCCAGAGCTTTATACCTGTGTAGAGCGGGAAGACCCCGAGGCCGCTGGGAAATTGAACTCGGCGGACACGCAGCGACTGGCGCGCGCCTTGGAAGTGGTACGCTCCACCGGCACGACCTTGCGCGAATGGCAGCGCAAAAAGACTGGCGGGATCGGTCATTCCATCTCCCTCGCCCCGATCGTTTTGCTGCCCGACCGTAAGTGGCTTTATGAACGCTGCGACAGGCGCTTTTCCCTGATGATGGAAAACGGCGCAATGGAGGAGGTTGAGAACCTTCTGGCTCGCAAACTTTCGCCAGATCTGCCCGTGATGCGCGCAATCGGTGTCATGCAAATCGCCGATTACCTGAGCGGCAATACGCCGCGAGTGGCTGCGATCGCCAAGGGTCAGCAAATGACCCGCAACTATGCCAAGCGACAGTATACCTGGCTGCGACATCAGCCGCCGGACCATTGGCCTCGCCTTGCGCCCGATAATATCAATATTGGAAGTAATTTTGAAACATTATTTTCCTGATTGCGGTTGACATGACAGATTATAACCAATAGTGAGCCGCACGGTGAGTAGGAGAGGTGGGCCCGGCGCAAGGTATTGTGCCGGGTCGTTTCTTTCAGAAACCAAAGGAGAAGAACGTGTCGGATGAACGCAGCGGCGCTGCGATACTGGTAGAAAGCCTGGTGCGGCAGGGCGTCGAATATGTATTCGGTTACCCCGGCGGTGCAGTGCTGCCGATATATGACGAACTGTTTTCCGACGATCGTGTGCGCCACATTCTCGTGCATCATGAAGCTGGTGCGGCACACGCTGCGGAGGGTTATGCCCGATCCACGGGAAAGCCCGGCGTCGTGCTTGTCACCTCCGGCCCCGGTGCCACCAATGCCATCACCGGCATTGCCGATGCCTTCATGGATTCCATTCCGCTGGTGGTCATCACCGGCCAGGTACCGACGAACCTTATCGGCACCGATGCGTTTCAGGAGGCCGACACGGTTGGTCTGACGCGGCATTGTTCAAAGCACAACTACCTTGTGAAAGACCCGGCCGAACTCGCCGCGACGATCGAGGAAGCGTTTGAAATCGCGTCTACCGGGCGCCCCGGCCCCGTGGTTATCGATATTCCCAAGAACGTGCAGATCGCCACGGCAGATATGCCCGAAGGCCCGGCAGAACGACGCAAGCGCTATCATCCGCGCACCGTCGCTGCACCGGAGGAGGTTGCCGAAGCTATCGAGATGATCGCCAATGCCAAGCGACCGATCCTCTACACCGGCGGCGGCGTTATCAATTCCGGCCCGCAAGCATCGGAAGCCTTGCGCAAGTTCCAGCAGTTAACCGGCGCGCCCCTCACGTCCACGCTGATGGGGCTTGGCTCCTTTCCTGCCGATCATCCCGACTGGCTGGGCATGTTGGGTATGCACGGCACATACGAAGCCAATATGGCCATGAACCAGTCCGACGTGATGATCTGCGTCGGCGCGCGTTTCGATGATCGCGTGACGGGCCGCCTCGATGCGTTCTCGCCCAACTCCACCAAAATTCACATCGATATTGATCGCGCCAGCATCAACAAGGTGGTGCCGGTTGATCTTGGCATCGTGGGCGATTGCGGCACCGTGCTGAACCAGTTGATCGAGTGCTGGGGTTCACGCAAGGCCGCCGATCTCGGCGAATGGAAAGCGCGTATCACCGGATGGAGGGCGCGCGACTGCCTTGCCTATCCCGAAGGCAAAGATTTGCTGATGCCGCAGAAGGCGGTCGAGAAGCTGTTCGAGATGACGAGAGACCGCGATCCCATCATCTCGACCGAAGTGGGCCAGCACCAGATGTGGGCCGCCCAGTATTTCGGCTTCATGGCACCCAACAAATGGCTTACCAGCGGCGGCCTTGGAACGATGGGCTATGGCCTTCCTGCCGCAATCGGCGCGCAATTGGGCAATCCTGATGATCTGGTGATCGATATTGCGGGTGAGGCCAGCATCCAGATGAATATTCAGGAATTGGGCACAGCCAGCCAGTTCCGCCTGCCGGTGAAGGTTTTCATTCTCAATAACGAATATATGGGCATGGTCCTCCAATGGCAGGAGCTGACCTACGAGAGTCGTTATTCCAACAGCGATTCCGACAGCCTGCCGGATTTTGTGAAGCTGGCAGAAAGCTATGGCTGGAAAGGCATCCGTATTTCCACTGAGGACGAGCTGGAGGATGGCATCCGCGCCATGCTGGAGCATGACGGGCCAGTGATGGTGGATTGCCTCGTCGCGAAGGATGCCAACTGCTATCCGATGATCCCGTCTGGCGCTGCGCACACGGAAATGCTGCTGAACGGCGACCGGACCAGCGGCATCATGGCCGATGAAGCCAAGGCACTGGTGTAAGGACAATTAGCGACATGAAAATTCAACATCGCGAATCCGAACGCCATGTTCTCACTGTCATGGTCGATAATGAGCCGGGCATCCTTGCAAAGATCACCGGCCTGTTCACCGCGCGCGGCTATAATATAGAC
>JBASBA010000226.1:0-27110 GCA_049650885.1 Alteraurantiacibacter sp.
GGGAAAGCTTGTACGCGGGTCGCAACGTTAATGAGGGCCATAACAAGGAGCGGACCCGCAGTATCGCTCCTAGTAAATCAAGGAATTCCTAATGAAAAAGATCGTAGCATTCGCATCCGCCGCCGTACTCGGCCTTGGTGTTGCAGCTTGTGACAGTGCAGCTGAAAACGAAGCCGAAGAGAACATCGAAGAGATGGAAGATGCACGCGACGCTGAAGTCAACCAGATGGAAGCCGACGGCGTGATCACCGACGAGCAGGCTGACGCAATGGACGACGAAACCGACGCCATGGAAGAGTCCATGGAAGAAGAAGCCGACGAAATCGACGGCATGTAATTTCGGTTCTACCGATTAAGAAAAACCGGCGTTGGAGCGATCCAGCGCCGGTTTTTCATGCCCTGCGCAGATACAGCGGCGGGCCTTTGTGGTCAAAAGTCAGATAGGTTTCGCGCTGGATCCCCGGCCACCGCGCAGGAAATACTCTTGGGAGCCGCGCTGTAAGACGTTGTCGACATCGATCACGGCAGAGTTGGCATAAGTGAAGCTGGCGCCCAGATTGCGATACAGCCTGTCGAAATCACGCTCCACCGTCTGGCGATAGAGATCCTCGAAACTCTCGATAACAAAGTAGGTGGGTTGCAGATCGTCGATGACGTAATCGGTGCGCATCACCCGGTCCACGTTCAGCATAATCCGGTTGGGGCTTTCCGCCTCCAGAGCAAAGATCGCTTCGGTGGGGCCGGACAGGATGCCAGCCCCGAAGATGCGCGGCTCCCCCTTTTCCAGCATCAGGCCGAATTCGACGGTGTACCAATAAAGCGCGCCAAGCGCCTTCAGCCGGTTGTAACGCATCGCTTTCCACCCGGCGCGGCCATATTCCTGCATGTAATCGGCGAATGTGGGATCGGTCAGCAATGGCACGTGGCCGAACACATCATGAAACACATCAGGTTCCTGGATGTAATCAAATGTCTCGCGCGTGCGGATGAAATTTCCGGCGGGGAAACGGCGGTTGGCCAGGTGCCAGAAGAACACGTGATCGGGGATCAGCATGGGCACGGGCACCACGCTCCAGCCCGTCAGGGTGCCGAGTTCTTCGGAAAGCCTGCCAAAGTCAGGAACGCCGCCCTTGCCAAGGTCCAGCTTTTCCAATCCATCCAGCATCGCAGAACAGGCGCGGCCCGGCAGTACTTCCATTTGACGGGCGAACAGGTCGTCCCAGACATCGTCGTCTTGCGCGGTGTATCGGGTCTGCTGCGGTTCCAGCCAGTCCCCCCCGATATGGGCAGGGCGCTGCAGCGGGGCCGTGAATACGGAACTGTCCACATCAGGCAGCGTGCTGAAATCTTCTTCAGCTACGTCAGTCTCTTTTCCAGTATCCGGGGAGGTCTTTACGGCAATGTCAGTCATGTTTCACATGATACCACGTCAGGCCCTTCACGCCAATCGCGCTGGATTATGGTTACGGTCTTTCGGCGGCATTTTCCGCCGCTACCGAATCAACCGGTTCCATCGGCTCGCGTTCCTCCAGCATGGCTGCTGCATCTTCCAGTGCGGCCTTTTCATCCTGCGTAGCAGGCGCGGGGCCTGAACCTGCCTCATCGCTGCAGCCTGCGGCGCACAACAAAAGGGCCAGGCCCGCGAAGGCCCGGCCCCATCGTGCTTGCATTGCAATGCCGATCACTCGGCAGCTTCTTCCATTTCCTGCTGGGCAGCTTCGGCAGCGGCAATGGCATCGTCCACGGCGTTTTCAGCAGCATCGCCTGCGGCCTCTGCAGCGGCTTCGCTCTCGTCGATGGCGGCGTCGATCTCGTCGTCATTCTGCTCGATCATGGCATCTTCGTCGATAACCGGATCGGGCACGCCGTCCATGGCATCATCCGCAGGCACTTCGACGGTGTCGGCTACGGCATCGTCGGAGGCATCCGTGGTGTCACCGCAAGCGGAAAGTGCGAGAACGGCGGTGCTGGCAATAAGTGCAAGTTTCTTCATGGCGCGAAGGCCCTTTCCCTCCAATTGATAGGAGCTATGCCAATAGCCCAGCCTTGCGCGCGTGGAAATGCCCTATCGAGGTGTGGCGGCGGGCGCTTCGACCTGCCACAGCGGGGCCGATGTCTCAAACGCTTCAATCCAGCCCCGATCTTGCGATGGCGCGTGAAGAATTGCGCCGTCTTTTCGGCTTTCCCGATTTTCGTGGCAAGCAGGCGGGGGTGGTAACAAGAGTGCTGGGCGGCCAATCGACGCTGGCCGTGATGCCTACGGGCGCGGGCAAGTCGCTTACCTACCAGTTGCCCGCCACCATGCTGGATGGCACCTGCGTGGTGATTTCCCCGCTGATTGCCCTGATGCACGATCAGTTGCGCGCCGCGCGCGCCAATGGCATTCGCGCTGCCACGCTGACCAGCGCCGACGCCGACTGGCGCGAGACGATGGACGCCTTCCGCGCGGGCGAGCTGGACTTGCTGTATGTGGCGCCAGAGCGAGCCAGCCAGCCTTCCTTCCGAGAGTTGCTGGGATCGTCCAGGCTGGCCCTGTTTGCGGTAGACGAGGCACATTGCGTATCGGAATGGGGCCACGACTTCCGGCCCGATTATCGCCAGCTTCGCCCGCTGATGGATGCTTTTGCCCATGTGCCGCGGCTGGCGCTGACGGCAACGGCAGATGCACACACCCGCGCCGATATCCTTGCCCAGCTTGGCATTCCCGCCGAGGGATTGATCGTGGCAGGTTTTGACCGGCCCAACATCCGTTACGCCATCCGCCCGCGCGATTCGCTGCCGCGCCAGCTGGAGCGATTGTGTCAGGAACATCCCGGCCCCGGCATTGTATACGCGCCCACCCGCAAGAAGGTGGAGCAATTGGCCGAGGCGCTGGCCGCGGCTACCGGCCGACCCGTGCTGCCGTATCACGCGGGCCTGCCGCCCGAAGTGCGGGCCGCGAACCAGGCGGCTTTCGTTTCGTCTGAAGACATGGTGATGGTGGCGACCATCGCATTTGGCATGGGGATAGATAAACCCGATGTGCGCTTCGTTGCACACGCAGGCACGCCAAAGTCGATAGAGGCCTATTACCAGGAAACGGGACGTGCGGGCCGGGATGGCGATCCGGCGGTGGCGCTGATGCTGTGGGGTTCGGGGGATTTCGCACAAGCCCGTGCGCGCGTCTCGGAGGTGGAGGAATCGCGCCAGCAAGGGGAGCGCCAGCGGCTGGATGCGCTGGCCGGCCTGGTCGAGACGGCCGGGTGCCGCCGCGCGGTGCTGCTGCGTCATTTTGGCGAAAACCCGCCCGAAACCTGCGGCAATTGCGACAATTGCCTCGATACCCCAGAGGTGATCGACGTGACGCAACTGGCGCAAAAACTGCTGTCTGCTGCCTATCGCACAGGGCAAAGTTTCGGTTTTGGTCATTTGCAAAAGGTGCTGACCGGCGTTGCGGACGATCGGGTTCAGTCCAAGGGGCACGACCAGCTTTCCGTTTTTGGAATCGTTGCAGGAGAGGACGCGGCACTGCTGCAGCCCGTCGCCCGCGCCTTGCAAGTGCGCGGGTTGCTGACGCAGACGGAGCATGGCGGTTTGCAGCTGGCAGGTGATGTGCGCGAGATCCTGTCGGGGGAAGCCACCATCGGGATAACGCGCCCTCCCAAGCGCGAGCGTTCCCGGTCTGGCAGAGGGGGGAGGAGAGGTGACACCACGCCCAACCCAACTGGCGATCCCCTGTTCGACGCGCTGCGTGCCTTGCGCCGCGATCTGGCGGCAGAGGCCGGCGTTCCGCCCTACGTGGTTTTTCACGACGCCGCCCTGCGCGCGATGGCGGCAGACAGGCCGGCAAACCTGTCGGAATTGGCGCAAATCCCCGGTGTTGGCGCGAAGAAGCTGGAGGCTTATGGCGAAGCGTTCCTCAAGGCTATCTCGCAAGGTTGAGGGTGGCGCAGCCCTAACCGGCGATTAACCATTCCGCGCTAAGTCTGCCGCGATGAGCAGCAAAGATCCTCGCGCCGCCCCGCACCGCCTGCCATCCGGGCTGGTCGGTGCCGTAGCCGCGATCGCCGTTGCTGCAATACCCGCAGCCGCACTGCTGGCGCAGGAGCAGGTCGATCCGTTCACCGTGGTGGAAACAGGGCGCGGGTATGATCGGTTGCAGGATGCCGTGGACGCCATTGGCGATGCACGTGGCAGTATCGCGATTGCTCCTGGCAGATACGAACAATGTGCCGTGCAAACGGCGGGGGAAGTGTCCTTCCTTGCGACACAGGCAGGTTCCGCCGTGTTCGATGGCGTTACCTGCGAAGGCAAGGCGGCACTGGTGCTGCGCGGCCGCGGCGCGGAAGTATCCGGCATCGTGTTCCAGAACATGCGCGTGCCCGATTACAACGGTTCCGGCATTCGGCTGGAGCATGGCGACCTTACCGTGGCCCAAAGCTGGTTTCGCGATAGCCAGCAGGGAATTTTAACGCACAACGATCCCGCTGGCCACCTGGTGATCGATCGCTCCACCTTCACGCGGCTTGGCACTTGCGAGGGCTCCGGCGGGTGTGCGCATTCCATCTACACGGGCGAATATGGACAGGTGCGCATCACCCGCAGCCGTTTCGAGGAAGGGCGCGGCGGGCATTATGTGAAGGCCCGCGCAATGCGCGTGGACATCGCCTCCTCCAGCTTTGACGATGCCGGCGGACGCGGTACAAATTACATGATAGACCTGCCGGGCGGCGCGTCGGGCCAGATCAGCAACAACTGGTTCTTGCAGGGACTGGACAAGGAAAATTACGCGGCTTTCATCGCCGTTGCCGCAGAGGGCCGTACGCATGACAGCGGGCGATTGACCGTTGTGGGTAATGATGCGCGCTTTGCCACCGGTGTGGATCGCGATTCCATTTTCGTGGCAGACTGGTCTGGCGATATGGGCGGGGTAGGCGAGAACACGCTGGATCGCCGCCTTACCCCCTACGAGCGCATTCGCTGACGGGAACAACACCCCCTCCCGTACCATTGCCTGTGTATAGGAGATTGAAATGGCAGGCGGTTGGTCGCGCGATGGCGCAGTTCAGGATCAGATTGACGATACGGTAAGCGATGCTGTGGCTGCTGCCCGCGCGCGCCTGCCCAAAGGCGAAAGCGCCGAATATTGCGACATTTGCGGGGAGGACATTCCGGCAAAGCGGCGCATCGCCGTGCCCGGTGTGCGCACCTGCGTTGCATGCCAGTCCGGCCGCGACGACGCGGTTCGTCACTCCTCCATCAATCGCCGTGGTTCCAAGGACAGCCAATTGCGCTAGGGCGCTGGGCATATCATGGCATCTCCGTTCATCTGGCTGCAGCATGCGCTGCCACATCATTGGGTATCGCGCCTTGCCGGCAAGTTCGCCGGCAGCGAAACCGGTTGGCTGAAAGATCGCCTGATCCGCCGCTTCATCGGTGCTTATGATGTCGACATGGCAGAGGCCGCACGGCCAGTAGAGGCATATCGCAGTTTCAACGATTTCTTTACCAGGGAACTGAAGCCCGGCGCACGCGCGCTGGCCAATCCCACAGAGAATGTGCTTTCACCGGCAGATGGCGCGATCAGCCAGATCGGGCAGATCACCGATGGACGCATCTTTCAGGCCAAGGGTCGTCATTTTTCCTCTGCCCAGTTGCTGGGCGGGGATGACGTTGCGGCCGAGCGTTTTGAAGGCGGAACATTCGCGACGATCTATCTCAGCCCAAAAGACTATCACCGCGTTCACATGCCGGCAGAGGGCAGCCTGACGGCAACGCATTACATTCCCGGCGATCTGTTCTCCGTAAACCAGGTAACGGCGCAAAACGTCGATGGACTGTTTGCCCGCAACGAACGGCTTGCCTGCCTGTTTGACGGTCCGCGCGGCAGCTTTGCCAGCGTGATGGTGGGGGCAATGATCGTGGCCGGTATCGAAACCGTCTGGCAGGGCCGTGTCGAACCGCACAATCCCGCCCCGGTGCACCACCGGTTCGCCGCTGGCGAGCATGACCTTGCGGCGGGTGACGAGATGGGCCGCTTTTTCCTCGGTTCCACCGTGGTGCTGCTGTTCGAGCCGGGCCGTGTCGAATGGCTTGCCGATTTCCGCGCCGGCGATTCGGTGCGGATGGGGCAGGCGCTGGGGCGCTGGACTGCCTGATCTACTTCAGTAAGTGTCCGGCCCGGTCGCGCTTTGTGGCCAGGTAACGGGTGTTGTGGGGATTGGCAGGCAGTTCGTGCGGCACGCGCTCGATCACCGTTACGCCCGCATCTTCCAGCGCTACAACTTTTTCCAGATTGTTCGTCATCAGCCGGATCCGCCCGATGCCCAGCAAGTCCAGCATTCGTGCCGCCAGTGGGAAGTCTCGCGCTTCCTCGGGCAGGCCAAGGCGGCGGTTGGCTTCCAGCGTGTCAAAGCCTTCATCCTGCAGGCGATAAGCGCGCAGTTTGTTGACGAGGCCGATGCCGCGTCCTTCCTGGCGCATATACAGCAATATCCCCCACCCACCCTGGGTGACGGCGGCAGACATGGCGGACAGCGCGCCATCCAGCTGCGGGCCGCAATCGCATTTCAGACTGCCGAAAATATCGCCGGTCAGACATTCGGAATGCAACCGCACAAGCGGTGGAATATCCAGATCACGTTCCCCCAGCACCAGTGCCACGTGTTCACGCATGTCGCCGGAAGACCGGAATGCGATGATCTCGGCTTTTTCTTCTGCCGCGATAGGCAGATGCGCACGGGTTGCGATCACGAGATTCGCAGGGGCGGACCATGCAGCAAGGTCCACCGACCTCAACGCGACAGGCTCCCCCGCCGGATCAGGGGCGACGAGAAATGCGGGCAGTATCCCGGCGATCCGCGCCAGTTCCATCGCGGTGCGCGCAGCCGTTAGCCATTCCAGCGGCTCTGCCAGAAACGGCCCCTTCAGGGGATTGACCGGGTCCAGCGCAGGATCGGCCATTGGCAGGGCCATGCCTGCGTCCAGCGTATCCGCCGCGCGCATCAGGACTGGCGAATGACCGTCAGCCGCCGCGCGCTGGTTGGCGAGCTTCAGCGTTTCTGCCCGCGCGGCAGAGATCAGCAGATGATCCGATCGCGCCGCACGGTCCAGCGCAGTTTCCACCGGCAGCAAAACTGGCGCATCGCCCACCTTGATCGGCCAGCCATGGCGCAGGGCATCCACCGCTTGCGCGACCCGGCGCTGCGGCGAAGGAGGCGATTGATCGATCAGAGGTCGAACTCCGTCATCAGCGGCACATGGTCGCTGGGCTTTTCCCAGCCTCGCGCTTCTTCCAGGATGGAATGGCCCACCACCTGCTTCGCTAAATCGGGGGATGCCCACATATGGTCCAGACGCCGCCCGCGGTCATTGGCCTGCCAGTCCTTCGCACGGTAGCTCCACCAGCTGTAATAGCGTTCTGGTGCAGGGATCTGTTCGCGTCCTATATCGCTCCAGCCATGTGCATCCATGAAGCGTTGCAGGCTATCCACCTCAACCGGCGTATGGCTGACAACCTTCAGCAATTGCTTGTGATTCCACACATCGCTTTCCAGCGGGGCAATGTTGAAATCCCCCACGATCATCGTGGGACGATCGATGGCGTCGGCCCACCGCGTCATCCGTTCCAGGAAATCCAGCTTCTGACCGAACTTGACGTTCTTCTCCCGATCCGGCTCGTCACCGCCGGCGGGAACATAGACATTCTCCAGAATCATCCCGCCCGCAGTGGGAAGCTCCACACCAACATGGCGTGCTTCGCCATTGTCCTGCCAGTCGTAGCGTGAGACCTCCTTCAGGGGAATACGGCTGACCGTGGCCACGCCGTGATAGCCCTTCTGGCCGTGAACGGCGGTGTGTTCATAGCCCAGCTCCGCAAACGCCTCGTAAGGGAACTGGTGTTCCTGGCATTTGATTTCCTGCAAGCACAGCACGTCGGGCGCATGTTCCTTCAGATAATGCGCCACGATGGGCATACGCAGGCGAACGGAGTTTATGTTCCAGGTGGTGATTTTGACCATCGGCGATGCCTAGTCCGGCAGCGCAGATAAAAAAACCCCCGTCGCGGGGGCATTGTGCGACGGGGGTTCATTTTTCGAGCGTTCGTCACGCTTCGCAAGAAGCGAGGTTTTTTCGAGGATCAGGGCAACAGGGGGGAAACCCGCCTCACCACGCTTCTATGTATTTAGAAATAGGGATTTAACCTTGATGTGGCAATGGATGACGTTCGTAATTTGTCGTAAATTTACAACCGTTCGCCTCCGGCCTGTTTATCCGGGGCGACGGGACGAACGGCGCGGATCCTTAAATCGGAACTCGCTGTCGGATACCGACATGCCATAGCGATGGTTGCGCAACCGTACGGTGGTGCGTTGATTCTGCGAGTCGAGAGCGACCCAGCTGTTCAGTTCCAGTCCACCGGGGGCAGATGCTTTTTTCAGAAAAATGAGCGTTATGGCAGGAAATTCCGGGCGATCGGGATCGCTCACCTGAATGCTGACGACGCCGTCGCTCGAACTGCGCTGGACGCTGCCGTAACGGCGGATGTCACGCTCGGGGTTGAGCAGGGCACCCAGTGGCGAATCGCTGATGGGGTAACGTTCCACCTGGCTGACATCGTAATCGATGATTGAAAGCGCGCTGCCGTTGGAGACGACCAGCATATTCACCGCATCGGAATATTCGAAGCGGATCTTGCCGGGGTTCTTCAGTGTCAGTTCGCCGCCAATCACATTGCCCAAACGGTCTGTCTGGGTGAAATCGGCACGCATCGTGGAGATACCGCGCAGCGCATTGGCGGCACGCTGCAACTGGTCTGCCTGCGCCTGCGCCGCCACTGGCATGGCCGCCACGGACATGGTGGCAGGCAGGGCAACAGCCAGCGCACCGGCAAAGGCGGCGAGGGCGGGTTTGCGGATATAGTTTTTCAAGACGTTCATACTCTCACCAGTTAAGATACCGGGGTACAGGTGAGGCGTTGAACCGTCAGTGAACCTTGAAGGTTCCCGGCGTTCAGCAAGGGCTGATCAAAAAGGGGCCAGATGGCCTCTTACTTGATCTTGCCTTCCTTGTACTCGACATGCTTCTTGGCAATCGGATCGTACTTGCGGAAGGTGAACTTTTCCGTGTGGTTGCGCGGGTTCTTCTTGGTCACGTAAAAGTGGCCGGTGTCCGCGGTGGAATTGAGGCGGATCTTGATGGTTGCGGGCTTCGCCATGGTCTTGCTTCCAAATCTATCGAAAGGGCCCCCAACCAGGGTAACGGCCCGAAAAAACAGGGGCGACGCCAAGCGCCGCCCGTCCAGCGCGCGCCTCTGCTAGAGAATCAGGGGAAAGTCAAGGCTGGCGACTAGAGATCGACCTTGCCGCGCCACGCCTTTTTCTCCCCTTGCGCCTTCTTGTTGGCGAGGCGCTTGCGCTTTCCCACGCGGTTAACCCGCGTCTTGGCGCGTCTTTTCGGCTCCTTGATCGCTTCCTCGATCATCTTGGCCATGCGTTCGCGCGCGTCGCGGCGATTCGCATCCTGTGTGCGGTGGTTGCGCGCGTCGATCACGATTTCGCCCGCCTGGTTCAGCCGGTTGCCCGCGATGTCCGACAGGCGGTGGAAGATGCGCGGAGGCAGGCCCAGCGCGTAGATGTTAACCCGCAACTGCACCGCGGTAGCAACCTTGTTGACGTTCTGCCCGCCGGGGCCGGAGGCGGCGACAAAGGCTTCCTCCGCGATTTCATTGGCCCGGTCGAGTATCCTGCCCATCAGCCAGCCCCGAGTGCCTCGAAATCGGCGGGGAGCGGCGCTTCACCCACGATGTCAGGCTTGCCCTCGCGCGGCATTACTATCGCGCTGGCGTGCAGCATGGTGCGCCGAACGCGCGAATCCTTCTTGCCATAAACAGGATCGCCCAGCAGCGAATTGCCAAAGGCATGTTCGGCATGGACGCGAATCTGGTGGGTGCGGCCTGTTTCGGGGCGAAATTCCACCAACGTCAGCCCGCCCTCCAGTTCCTTGCGCTTTGTCCAATGGGTGATGGACGGCTTGCCCTTCTTCGCCACGATCATGCGCCAGCCCTTCGCCTCGCTGCTGATCTTGGACAGGGCAAGGTCGATGGTGCCTTCCTCGTCCTCCACCGGCCCTGCCACGATACCGAGGTAGGTCTTCGAAACGATCTTGGCCTCGAATGCGGCGTTGAACCGCTTCAGCGCCTTGGGATTGCGGGCCAGCAACAGGCAGCCGCTGGTATCGGTATCCAGCCGGTGCGCAGGCGCGGGCGCGCGCTGGAAGCCCAGCTTCAGGTCCTCCAGATGATCGGCAAGAGCCGGGCCGCCCTTGCGGGGCGTTTCAATCGGCAGTCCGGCAGGCTTGTTGATGACAAGCGATTCGCCGTCTTCGAAGAGGATGGAGATATGGGTCATGAAAGCGCCTTCTCTATACGATCCAGCGCGGTGCCCAGAACGGCCTCGTCTGCTGCAAAACTGATTCGGAATCCGTCGCGCCCGCCAAATGCACTGGCGGCAACGGTTGCCACGCCGTGATCGAGCAGGTGCAGCGCCAGTCTGCCATCGTCCCCGCCAAAGCGATCCATCAAGGGGGCCGCATCGATCAGGCAATAGAAGGCGCCGTCGGGTACGGGGGTGGATAGCCCCTCGATGGCGTTGATACGTTGCACCACCATATCGCGGCGACGGCGAAACGCCTCTCGCCAGTCGGCCAGGAAATCCTGCGGCCCTTCGAACGCGGCGACTGCGGCGGCTTGCGAGATGCTGGCAGGATTGCCACTGGAATTGCTTTGCAGGCGGCCCATGGCAGAAAGCAGCCAGTCCGGCCCGGTGGCAACACCTATGCGAAAGCCTGTCATGGCGTGGCTTTTCGAGACGCCCGACACGGTAATGATGCGGTCCGCAAGGTCAGGACATTCCACCGCCAGCGTGGCGTGTGGAGCATCGCTGTAGCGCAGCGGCGCGTAAATATCGTCGCTCATCACCAGAACCTGCGGATGGCGGCGCAGCACTTCACCAATGCCGCGCAGCATTTCGGCAGGATAAACCGCGCCGGTCGGGTTGCCGGGGGAATTGAGCAGCAGCCAGTTGGTGCGCGGTGTGATGAGCGCCTCAAGCTCGCTGGGCTGGAAACGGTAGCCATTGGCGGGCGAGGTGCGCAGCGGGACCACGGTGCCGCCGCAAAAGCGCACCATCTGCGGATAGCTGACCCACCAGGGGGAGGGCACGATAGCCTCGTCGCCCGCACTGATCGTGGCGGCCAGCGCTTCGAATATGGCCTGCTTGCCACCGGCAGTCACGATAACCTTGGAGGCATCGGTCTCGATCCCCAGATCGCGCCGGAAATGCAGCGCTGCTGCCTCTTTCAGGCGCGCTGTTCCGGTAACGGGCGTATAACGCGTATCGCCCGCATCCAGTGCATCCTTGGCCGCCTGGATGACATGGGCTGGGCAGGCGAAGTCAGGCTCTCCCACGGACAGCGAGATGATATCGCGGCCCTTGCTGCGCAGTTCGCTGGCGCGGTCCGTCATCGCGGTGGTGGGGGAGGCTTCGATGCGTTGCAGCGCCAGACTGAGGTTGGGGCTAAGGTGCTGGCTCATGGAACATCCAGCGTTGCGGGCATCAGTCCGCGCAGGGCGTTGCCGATGAAGAACCCGCCTTCCAGATCGTCCAGCGTCAAATTTGCTTCGCGGGCCTTGCCATCCTCGATCAGGGAGCGGCGCAGGATGCCCGGAAGAAGGCCTGCGGAAAGCGGCGGGGTGAGCAGAATGCCGTCACGCTCGACAAAGACGTTCGTCCAGCTCCCTTCCGTTACCACGCTATCGCGAACCAGCAGGGCTTCAACAGCGCCCACGCTTTTCGCCACGTCCAGTGCGTCTGCATAAAAGCTGCGGTCGGTGCTCTTGTGTTGCAGGCGCCAGTCATGCGCCACGGTGGGATGGGGCAGGGCGATGCAGGGCGCAGGGCCTTGCAGGGGCGATGGCAGCGGCTGGGTTTCCAGCGTAACCGCGCCAGAACGGGAGAGGAGGAGGCGCAGCTTCGCAGGCTCCTCCAGCTCGAAACACAATGCCTGGATGCGGTTGCGGGTTTCGTGCCGGTCAAACGCGAAGCCCAGTTCGGCAGCGCTCGCCTTCATCCGCTCTAGATGCATTTCCAGCAGCGGCATGCCGCCGCGCGGATCGAATCGCATGGTTTCGATCAGGTCGTGACCGCCTGCCGCGCCGCGCACGAAAGCGCCTTTCACCAGGCATTCGCGCCATTCTTCCATGCCATCGCTGTCTGCCACGATCGCGCCGCCCACGCCCAGCACAGCCTTGTGCCGCAGGTTCTCTCCCGGCGTCAGGCGGATGGTGCGAATGGCCACGTTAAAGGCGGCATCGCCATTGGCGTCTATCCGCCCGATCGAGCCGCAATAGGGGCCGCGGGCATCGCGTTCCACCTCGTCTATCAGTTCCATCGCGCGGATTTTGGGCGCGCCCGTGATGGAGCCGCAGGGGAATATAGCGTGCAACATGTCCACCGCGCTCTTGCCTTCGGTAAGGTCGGCAAGAACTGTTGTCGTCATGGTGTGGAGCGTGGGATAGGTCTCGATCGCGAAGGGATGGTCCACCCGCACGCTGCCCGCCTGCGCCACCCGCGACAGGTCGTTGCGCATCAGATCGACGATCATCAGGTTCTCGGCCTTATCCTTTATCGACTGGCTGAGTTCTTCCTTCAGTTCCGCATCCTGCGCCGCAGTGCCGCCACGCGGGCGGGTGCCCTTCATCGGCTTCACCTTGGCCGCGCCATCGCGCAGGGCGAAGAAAAGCTCCGGACTGAAGGACAAGAGCCAGTCCGACCCGTCGAACACCAGCCCGCCATATCCGGCGGAGGCGGTGGGACGGATCTTTGCATACAGTGTCAGCGGATCGCCAGAGGCGGGGCCTGCCAGCGGGAAGGTGAGGTTGGCCTGATATATGTCGCCTGCGCGAATACCCTCCTGCAGGGTGTCGAACGCATCCAGATAGGTGCCGGTGGATACCTGGGGATCAAGCGGCCCGATGCTGGCTTCCCCGGTGCAGCGCGCGGCCAGCCAGCTTTCCACCCCGGCTGCAGGAATAATCTCGGGATCGTCGAACAGGCCCAGCCACACCAGCGGCCCGGCACTGCCACTGCGCGTAGCGGCAAGGGGGGCAAGCTTGTCTTCCAGCGCAAGGCCAGCCTCGTATGCCAGATAGCCCGCCAGGTGCTTGCCGGTCTCTGTCCGCGCGCGGTCAGCCTCCTCCAGCACGCGCACGACATCCTGCGCCCGCCGCGCAACGAAAACCTGCTGCGGACGCGTAAAGCAATGCGCATCACTTGCACCCTGGGTGCGCGCGTCATCGAGCAGGACGAAGGGGGACTTGCCATCCATCAGCCCCGCTCTAGGGTCACTCCCCGATAACGGCAACAATCGAATAAGGAACGGACAATAGTGAGCAAGCGCGCGGACATTTTCCTGGGCAATGATCTGGATGGAAACCGGCAGGCGCTGGACCTGTCGCGCGCCAACCGTCACGGGCTGATCGCAGGCGCCACCGGCACCGGCAAGACGGTGACTTTGCAGGGAATGGCAGAAAGCTTTTCCGCCCACGGCGTGCCGGTGTTCGTGGCCGATGTGAAGGGCGATCTTTCGGGCGTGGCGATGCCCGGCTCCGCCACTTTCAAACATGCCGACAAGCTGGAGAGCCGCGCGAGGGAACTGGGCATGGAGGATTATGCCTATTCCGACAATCCGGTAGTATTCTGGGATTTGTATGGCAAGCAGGGCCACCCGATCCGCACCACCGTATCGGAAATGGGGCCGCTGCTGCTGTCGCGCCTGCTGGATCTGAACAACACGCAGGAAGGCGTTCTGCAGATCGTATTCCGCCATGCCGACGAGAACGGCCTGCTACTGCTGGATTTTGAAGACCTGCGCGCAATGCTGGCCTGGGCCTATGACAATTCCAAGGAACTGTCGGGAGAATACGGCAACGTGTCCAAGCAGTCGGTGGGCGCGATCCAGCGCCAGTTGCTCAGCTTTGAATCGCAAGGGGCAGACAATTTCTTTGGCGAGCCGGCGCTGGAGATCGACGATTTTCTGCATGTGGACGAGCAGGGACGCGGCGTGGTGAACGTGCTGGCAGCAGAACAATTGATGCGCAGCCCGAAGCTGTACGCCACTTTCCTGTTGTGGCTGCTGGCCGAACTGTTCGAGACGCTGCCCGAAGTGGGTGATCCCGATAAGCCGAAACTGGTTTTCTTCTTTGACGAGGCGCACCTGTTGTTCGACGATGCGCCCGATGCCCTGCAGGACACTATCGAGCGGGTGGTACGCCTGATCCGTTCAAAAGGGGTGGGCGTGTTCTTCGTGACGCAGAACCCAATCGACATTCCAGAGGAAATTGCAGGGCAACTGGGCAATCGCGTTCAGCACGCACTGCGCGCCTTCACCCCGCGTGACAAGCGTGCGATCAAGGCCGCTGCGGAGACGTTTCGCATCAATCCTGATCTCGATGTGGAGCAGGCCATTACCGAGCTGAAGGTGGGCGAGGCGCTGGTTTCCACGCTGGACGAGGAGGGCGCCCCCACAATCGTGCAGCGCACGTTGATAAAACCACCGCGCAGCCGCCTTGGCCCGCTGACGCCGAAGGAGCGCCTGATCATTCAGTCGCTAAGCCCGTATGACGGGAAATATGATGAGCGGGTAAACCGCGAAAGCGCAGAGGAAGTGCTGCTGCAAAAGGTGCAGGATGCGCAGAAGACCGCAGAGCAGGTGGAAGAGAAGGGTAAGCAAGAGGTGCGCAAGCAGCCGCGCAAGTCGCCCTCCATGTGGGAAAAAGCCGGTAAAAGCGCCGCACGAGCTGCGGCCGGTTCGCTTGCCTCCATCGCCGTTGCCACCGCAATGGGGCGCAAATCCAGCGCGAACCCGATACGCACGGGCGCGACGGCATTCGTTCGCAACATTCTGGGTGGATTGATGCGGTGAGCGATCCTTGCAGAGGCCGTCAGACAGGAAGGCGCAGCTCTGCAATCAGGCCAGTGACGCCGCCGTCATCTGTCATATGATTGGCCAGCACCAGATGCCCGCCATGCTGTTCCGCGATGGCACGGGCCAGTGTCAGGCCAAGACCTGCGCCGCCGGTTTCACGGCTGCGTGAGGATTCGCCGCGTGTGAACGGCTCCAGCATGGCGGCAATCTGGTCGTCCGCGATGCCGGGGCCGTTATCGGCAATCCGCACGATTGCTTCTGTATCGGTTTTCGACAGGCTTACGCGCGCCTGCCCGCCATAGCGCAGTGCATTGCCAATAAGGTTGCGCAAGGCGCGGCGCAGCCAAGTGGTGCGCAGCGGCAGGGCCACGCGCTGCGTTTCGCCAAGATCGACATTCTCGCCCATGTCTTCATATTCCTCGACGACGGAGGCGACCAGCGCGGCAAGATCCGTCCGCTCCAGCGGATCGCTGGGCCTGCCTACGCGGGCAAGAGAGAGGATATCGTCGAGCGAATTCGTGATATCCTCGATCGTGGCGGCCATGCGTGCACGCTCTGCATCGTCTTCCACGCTTTCAATTCGCACGCGCAGCGCGGCCAGCGGCGTTTTCAGATCGTGTCCGATCGCGCCCAGCATGACGTCTTTCTCGTCCAGCAAACCGGCAATGCGGGCTTCCATGGCGTTGTGCGCTGTTATCAGGCGGCGCGTATCTTCGGGGCCGGATGGCTCCATCAACGGGCCGCCGTCTACCGTGCCGCCGAAACTCTCGACACGTTTCGTCAGCGCGGCCAGCGGGCGGGTGATTTCGCGCAGCAGGATCGCGAGACCTCCTACCAGTACGATGTAGAGGATGAGCGTTTGAAAAATGACGCCGCGCATGGCGCCCACATTGCGTTGCGGCACGGGCGCGCGGGCGACCAGCCATTCATCCGCGCCGTCGCGCTTCAGTCCGGCGAGCGCAATCTGCCCGTCGATATCGAAGCCGACATCCGGCCCCGCGGTTATCTGGTTTCGCAAGGCCCGCGCGATATAGCGATCGCGCGCCGTTTCGCGCGTTATCACCACCAGCTCGTCAATCGCGATGCCCTGTTCCATCAGCAGGTCGCGCAGCGCAGCTTCGCGTTCTTGATCGCGAGCTTCGCCACGGTTTACAGGGGACTCCAGCGCACGTTCGATCCGGATGCGACGACGATGGGCGCGGCGTTCCCGGCCCGGCCGCCCGTCGCGCAGATCGACCTGTGGATCGCGCACCAGCTGGAAGGCCAGGGAATTCACCAGCCGCGCCTCATGCCGCCGTTCCTCTGCGCGGAACAGCAAAAAGCCGGACAGCAGCTGCGCCAGCAGGAGGCCGAGTGCTACAGAAAGCAGCATTTGCCCCTGCAGGCTCTTGGGAAGGACGCGTCTCATGGCGGTTTGTATCAACCGGCCTCTGGCACAAAGCGCCTGACTTCGGCGGCCAGCATGTAGCCGCCGCCCCACACGGTCTGGATCAGTTTGGGATCGCGATTGTCCACTTCCACCTTGCGGCGTAGGCGGCTGATCTGGTTGTCCACCGCCCGATCGAACAAATGCGCCTCGCGGCCTTGCACCATATCCAGCAGGCGGTCGCGATCCATTACCTGGTTCGGGTGATCGAGCAGCGCGATCAGCAGACGGAATTCCGCGGTGGAAATCGGCACGACCGTACCTTCGGGGTCGGTCAGGCGGCGCTTTAGCGGATCAAGCTGCCAGCCATCAAATTCGTAATGCGCATCAACAGTATCGCTGGCCGCTGCGCCTGCGCCCTTGCCGGTTCGGCGTAGGACGGAGCGGATGCGGGCCACCAGTTCCCGCGGCTCGAACGGCTTTACGACATAATCGTCAGCGCCGATTTCCAGCCCTACGATGCGATCGGTGGCCTCTCCCCTTGCGGTCAGGAAAATTACGGGCAAATTGCGGCTTTCCACCAGATGCCGGCACAGCGAAATTCCGTCTTCTCCCGGCATCATGATATCCAGCAGCACCAGGTCCGGCGTATCGTCCAGCAATGCCGCGCGGGCCTTGGCCGCATCGGCAGCCTGCTGCACCCCAAACCCCTGGCGCGACAGATAGTCGGCCAGGGGCTCTCGCAGGCTGGCTTCATCATCCACCAGCAACAGTTTTACAGGCGCGTCGCTCATCCGCGGTTGCGGCGCTGGCCACGGCGTTCACGGCGCTGGTCGCGGCGTTCTTCGGAGGTGACGGTGCCGTCATCATTGGCATCGGCGCTTTCAAAGCGGGTCAGCGCGGCGCTGGTAAATTCGGCCTGGCTGATTGCGCCGTCGTTGTCGGCATCGGCTCCGGCCATCATTGCTCCGCGCATTCCGCCACGGCGCCCCATGCGGTGCCCGCGTCGGCCTTCTGTGCCACGTTCGGCACGGCGTTCCTGCCGGGTTTCCTGCATGGCTTCACGCGCTGCCTGTGATTCTGCGAAGGTCAACATACCATCGCCATTGGCATCCATCCGGTCAAAGCGGGCGCGGGCACGCGCTTCGCGATCGGCTTCGTCGATAACGCCGTCGTCATTGGCGTCCATCCGCGCAAATCGCGCCGTGGCGCGTGCTTCTGCATCGGCGCGGGTCATGTCTGCGCCGCGTTCAGGCCGGTCTTGTGCAACGGCCACGCCGCCTACGGTCAAACCGGTTGCGGCCAGGGCAAGGATGAAAAACTTCTTCATGTCTCTACTCTCCAATTCGTATGAGTAGAGCAACGGGGCGCCGGCTTGAAGGGGGGGAGGAGGAAACCGGCACCCCGCCACTCTGTAAACCCCTTATAGGCCGCCGTTGTCGCAGGTGTTTGCCGGGAAGCGTGAGAATTGTCGCAGTTTGTCGCGCCAGCGAAGCGGTATTCATCTGGCGCTCAGAAACCGGCGCATCAAAGCGGTTTGCAGGCCTGTTCCAGCCACGCCAGCGCATCATTATCCAACTGCGGTGCCATGATATCGCGCACCTTGGCGTGATAGGTGTTCCACCACTCGATCTCTTCGGGGGCGAGCAGGCTGCGGTCCACCAGAGTGCGATCGATGGGCGCGAAGGTGAGCGTTTCGAAGCCCAGCCATTCGCCTTCCATCCCATCGATCTGGCGCGGCTCCACCAGCACGAGATTCTCGATACGGATGCCGTATTCATCGGCTTTGTAATAGCCCGGTTCGTTGGAAAGGATCATGCCAGCCATCAGCGGTTGATCCGTGCCACCTTGCGAACCGCGCGGCTTGGCAATGCGTTGCGGACCCTCGTGAACGCCAAGGAAGCTGCCGACGCCGTGGCCGGTGCCATGCGCGTAATCCAGCCCTGCCATCCACAGGTGCTGGCGGGCCAGCGCATCCAGCGCAGAGCCGGGTGTGCCGGGCGGAAAGGTCTGCCTGTCCAGCGCGATATGGCCTTTCAGCACGCGGGTGAAGCGATCACACACCTCGGCTGGCGGGGCATCGGGGCCGGTCCAGATGGTGCGGGTGATATCGGTGGTGCCATCGGGATACTGCCCGCCCGAGTCGACCAGATAGACGCTGTTCGGCTCCAGCTTGATATTGCTTTCCTCGTCCACGCTGTAGTGCGGGCTGGCACCATTGGGGCCAGCGCCGCTGATCGTGTTGAAAGACAGGTCGCGCAGCTGGTCGCTGTTCTGGCGACGCAGCGCGTGCAGCTTTGCCGAAGCAGTCAGCTCGTCCACCTCGCCAGATGGTGCCTCAACCGAAAGCCAGTGCAGGAAGCGGGCAATCGCCACGCCGTCGCGCGCCTGCGCGTCGCGGTGGCCCTGCTGCTCTGCGGGGGTCTTGATCGCCTTGGGCAATACGGCGGGATCATCCTCGCTCACGATTTGCGCACCGACGTCATCCAGCCGCTGGAAAATGGCGGCGACGGATCGGGCCGGATCGGCGGCTACTCGCTTGCCCGCCAGTTTTGCGAACGCATCGGAAAATTCGTCACGCGGGTGGATGCGCACGGCATTGCCCAGCGCCTGCGCCACTTCGGCGGAGACCTTTTCCGGGGCGATGAACCAGTCCGCCGTGCCATCGGACTGCACCATCAGGTAAGAAAGGGCCACGGGTGTGTGGTCCACATCCTTGCCGCGAATGTTAAGCGTCCATGCAACAGAATCGAGCGCGCTGATAACCACGGCGTCCAGCGTGTTGTCTTTCAGCCATTCGGCAATCTGCCCGCGCTTTTCCGCGCTGGAACGGCCCGTGAGGGCATCGTCCTGAACAAAGGCCTGCGCATCCGAGGGCTGCGGCTGGTCTTCCCACACGGCATCCAGCGGGTTGCTGTCGACCGCCACCAGTTCCGCGCCCACGGCCTCCATCTTCTTTGCAACTGCCGTTGCCCAGCCTCGCGTGTGCAGCCAGGGATCGTAGGCGATACGCGCGCCCTTGCCGGCGTTCGTCGCCAGCCACTCTGCCATGGAATCGCCGGGCACGGATTTGTATTCATACAGCTGCCCGCTCACCTGCTGGCGCACCTGCAATGTGTAGCGGCCATCCACGAACATGGCGGCGGTGTCTTTCAGCACAGCGGCACTGCCTGCCGATCCGCCAAAACCCGTAAGCCATGACAGGCGCTGGGCATAGGCACCCACATACTCGCTCAAATGCTCGTCACTGATGGGTATCACGAAGCCATCCAGATCGCGGCGGGCAAGCTCCTGGCGCAGGGCATCAAGGCGGGCTTCGTGGGTTTGCATCAGCATTTCAGGCATTCCTGGTTTCGGAGGAAACAAATTGGCGTTAGACATGCCACATAGGCCTTTGGCGTGCGGGTTTCCACCCGTCGCACGGCTGACAAACACCAGATTGGGTTCAGCAGTTGCACACATTCCGAATGATCGCCCTTGCCGCCATGGCGTGCCTTGCTACGGCGCAGCCCGCAAATGCACAGGATAATGATTTGAACAAAACCGCCTCGATCCAGCCGCCGCGCGCAGAGCAGCGCGAGCACAGCTATACCCGTCACGGCATCACCGTATCCGATCCGTGGGCATGGCTGCGGGATGAAAGCTATCCCACCATCGATGATGAGGATGTGCTGGAATATGTCCGCGCGGAAAACACCTATTTCGAAGCGCAGATGGCAGGCCAGCAGGAACTGGTGGAGGAACTGTTCACCGAGATGCGCGCCCGCATCAAGGAAGACGATTCCAGCGTGCCGCAGAAGGATGGCGATTACCTCTACTGGTCCGAATTCGAGACTGGCGGGCAATATCGCAAATACTACCGCCGCCCGGTTGCAGGCGGCGATGCGCAACTGATCCTGGATAGTCCGGCGCTGGCCGAAGGGCTGGAATATTTCAGCCTTGGCGCGATGTCGGTGAGTGAGGACGGGCGCTATCTTGCCTACACCGCCGATACCACCGGTGGGGAATTCTACACCGGATACATCAAGGATCTGACGACCGGCGAGCTGCTTGAAGACCGGATGGAGAACGTCAACACCGGCCTGATCTGGGCGGCGGATGACAGCGTGCTGGTGTATGGCCGCGCCAACGAGAACTGGCGGGTGGATCGTATTTTCGCGCATACCGTTGGCGAAGATTCCGCTAGCGATGCGGAAATCTATCACGAGGAGACGCTGGGCTACACCGCGTCTCCCTCCGTCTCGGCAAACCGGCAGTGGCTGATCATTGCCACCGGCGATAACGAGACGAGCGAAGTGCTGTTCACCTCTATTGACGATCCCAAAGGCGATCTGAAAGTGGTGCGACCGCGCCAGGTGGGCGTGGAATACGGCGCCGATTTCCGCGATGACACGGTGTTCATCTGGACGAATGACAACCACGTCAATTTCCGCCTGGCTACTGCGCCCATCGCCGATCCGGCCAAATGGACGACGCTGATCGAAGGGTCGGACGAATTTTACCTGACCGGCTTTGACCTGTTCAGGGATTTCTACATCACCGAAGGGCGTCTCGGTGGCCTCGATCAGGTGCAGATACGATATTACGACGATCCAGCGCGCGTGGAGACGATCAAATTTCCCGAAGCGACCTATTCGGCTGGCACAGGCAACAATCCCGAGTGGGAGATGGATCGTATCCGGCTCACCTACGAAAGCCCGATCACGCCTGACACCGTCTATGATTACCACGTCTCAAGTCGCGATCTGGAAACGCTGAAGGTGCAGGAAAGTCCCAGCGGATTCGACCCGTCGCTTTACGCGGTGGAGCGGCTGGAAGTTCGCGCGCGCGACGGGGCGATGGTGCCGGTGTCCATCGTGTATCGTAACGACCGCGAAATGGGCGGGCCGCTGCATCTGTATGCCTATGGCGCATACGGCTTTGCCTATCCGCCCAATTTTTCCACCACGCGTTTCAGCATGATCGACAGGGGCGTGGCCTATGCCATTGCCCATATTCGCGGCGGAGACGATCTGGGCCGCAACTGGTATCTGCAAGGCAAGATGCAGGCGCGGACCAACACGTTCAACGATTTCGTGGATGTGGGCCGTGGTCTGGTCGGTCTCGGATACACTTCGGAAGGAATGGTCAGCGCCAGCGGCGGCTCTGCCGGGGGCGAATTGATGGGTGCCATCATCAATCAGGATCCGGCCCTGTTCGGGGCCATCGTCGCGCATGTGCCGTTTGTCGATGTGCTGAACACGATGCTGGACGAAACCCTGCCGCTGACGCCGGGTGAATGGCCGGAATGGGGCAATCCCGTGGAGAGCAAGGCTGCCTTCACGCACATCCTCAGCTATTCTCCCTACGATCAGGTCACGCGGCAGGATTATCCGCCCATGCTGGTGACAGCCGGGCTGAACGATCCGCGCGTCACCTATTGGGAACCTGCCAAGTGGGTTGCAAAGCTGCGTGAATACAAGACCGACGACAATATTCTGCTGCTAAAAACCAATATGGGCGCAGGCCACGGCGGCAAATCGGGCCGGTTCGAAGGCTTGCGCGAGACGGCGGAAGAAGCGGCGTTCATTCTCTGGCAGCTGGGGCTGGCGGATTGAACAACCGCTTCCAGACCGTCTTCACCGCGCTGGCAGAGCACATCGACGCCAATGGCCATGTCAACAACACGGTATGGGTGCGATGGATGGAGGAATTGTCCGTCGCCCATTGGGATGCGGTTGCGCCGCAGGATCACCGCGCAGCCTACGCCTGGGTGGTGACGCGGCACGAGATCGACTATCGCGGCAATGTGGCCGAGGGCGCGCAGGTAACCGGCGAGACCATCATCAAGGATGGCCCACGCGGTGCCCGCTTCGACAGGTATTACGAATTTCGCGAGGGGCAAGCCGACGGGCAGGGCAAGGTACTGGTGCGGGCCAAATCCACCTGGGCAATGGTGGACAAGGTCAGCGCCCGCCTGTTGCGTGTGCCGCCAGAGGTGGCCGCGCCGTTTCTGCCTCCCGAAGGAGAGGAAGGCTAGGCGATAGCTTCCTCGATCGTAAGCAGGTCATAGCCCAGTTCGCTGGCCACAGCAGGATAGGTGACGCGGCCCGCGTGGACGTTCAGCCCCTGCGCCAGATACGGGTCAAAGCGCATGGCTTCCTTCCAGCCCAGGTTTGCGATGCGCAAGGCGTGGGGCAGGGTGACGTTGTTCAGTGCATAAGTGCTGGTGCGGCTGACGGCACCGGGCATGTTGGCAACGCAATAGTGCACGATGTCGTCAACGACGTAGGTAGGATTATCGTGCGTGGTTGCCTTGCTGGTTTCAAAGCAGCCGCCCTGATCGATGGCGACATCCACAAGCACCGCGCCCGGCTTCATCGTTTTGAGCATTTCGCGGCTCACCAGCTTGGGTGCGGCGGCGCCCGGAACCAGTACAGCGCCCACGACCATGTCGGCGTCTGCCACGGCAGCCTCCAGATTGGCCTTGCTGGCAAAGCGGGTGCTGGCGCGGGCTTCGAAATGCGTGCCGACCTTTTCCAGAACCTCCGGATCAAGATCCATGATAACCGTATCCGCGCCCAGTCCGGCAGACATTTGCGCCGCGTTGAAGCCTACCACGCCGCCGCCGATGATAACCACCTTGCCCGGCATCACGCCCGGCACTCCGCCCAGCAATACGCCGCGCCCGCCATGCACTTTCTCCAGCGCATTGGCACCGGCCTGTATGCTCATGCGGCCTGCCACCTGACTCATCGGTTTCAGCAGCGGCAGCCCGCCGCGCTTTCCGGTGACGGTTTCATAGGCGATGGCGGTGCAACCGGATTTCACCAGCCCCTCGGTCTGCGCTGGATCGGGGGCGAGGTGGAGATAGGTGTACAGCACCTGTCCTTCACGCAGCCGAGCGATCTCCTCCGGCTGGGGTTCCTTCACCTTCACGATCATTTCGCATTCGGCGAAAATATCCGCGACATTGTCGAGCACCTTCGCACCGCTGGCGATATACTGCGCATCATACGCGCCAATCCCGTCACCCGCGCCGGTTTCCATCCAGACCTCGTGACCGTGCTGGACAAGTTCCTTCGCGCTTTCGGGTGTCAGGCCGACGCGATATTCGCGGTTCTTGACTTCGCGGGGGCAGCCGATGCGCATGGGATGAAACTCCGATAAGGCTCAAGGGGTGTAAACTTGGGGTTGGCTCAGTTGGAACAGGCCGTTACCTATGAAACTTGTTTTTCGCAATCCTAATCAGGTTGAAACAGGGTGAGGTCGATGGTGTTTGCCGCGGCACGCAATCCGGCATCGGAGCCATGCAGGAAATCACCCATGTGATAGCCATCGCGCATCGCTTGCGGATCGGCGGGGTCGGCAAAGGCGATGTCGAGACGGATAACGCCATCGAACTCACCGGAATTGACAATCCAGTCATTGACAGTCTGGCGCACGGCCTCGCCTTCGTCGGTCCAGTATGCTGCGCCCTTGTAGGGGCCGATGGGAGAGCCGATGACCATGATGCCCTCGTCCTGCGCGCGCGCGATGATCTGGCGAAACCCGGCGATCAACTGTTCAGCGTCGATATCGGGCTGGTCCAGCTGCAGGCCTCCAAGTGGCCCTGCGTCCGGATTTTCGAACGCGCCGCCAAAGCGGTTGCCGATATCGTTCACGCCGACAAACACGATCATATGCGTGACATTGGGCAGGCTGAGGACATCCTCGTCAAGCCGGGCAAGCGCGCTTTCGCCCATGCCGGGGCTGAGCACGCGATTGCCGCTGATCCCGGCATTGGCGACTGCATATTCCAAACCGGCGGCCTCCAGCCGTTGTGCCAGCACATCCGGCCAGCGGCGGTCTTTGCCAGGAGTAGAACCGGCACCGTCGGTTATGGAATCGCCATAGGTGACAATCGTGCCCAACGCATCGTCCGACGCGACTTCCACCACTGACGGGAATGCGCGCTGAATGGAGGTGGAGGCTGGCTCCCACGCCTCGCCAACATGATTGCCCGGCGCTGATACCGCCAGCGTATCCAGCCCGGTAAGATGGCATGTGCAGGGGCCGGTGGCTTGGGACAGGTAGAACTCCACCTTCACCTTGTCGAAATCGGCTGTGTCGAGCATTACCGTATCGGTTTCAAACGGGGCACCGCGCGGCACCACTGCGCCGGCCTCTCCACCAAAAGTAAGCGGGCGGCTGGTGCCCTCCACCTCAACGCCATCCGCATCAAGCAGCACGATACGCGCCTGCCCAATAGTGAGCGGTCTATCGCCATAGCGATTGGTCAGGCGCACCTTCAGCCTATCGCCCCCTTCGGACAGTCGCAGCACCTGGCTGATCGTCACATCCTCGTACTCGGCCGCTGCGAACGGCCCTTCGCTGCCCAGCGGCGCATGGGGAGACGCCGTCCAGCTGGCGACCCAGTTATCCTGTGCGCAAAGCGGCGAGGACAGCGCAAGGGCGGCGGCAGAAATGGCGAGGCGGGTGGTAATCGACATGGCATTCCTCATCGGCTTTGCGCATTATCGCGCTTGCCAGAGAGCTTAGCCAGTACGAGCAAAGGGGCAAGCGCCCTCAGGCCATTACGTCCTCGATACCGGGTATGGTGATCGTCCGGTCACCGCCGAAATCTTCGTGCACGCTGATCAGCCCGGTTTTTTCCAGATGGTCGAGCAGGCGGCGAATGCGGCCGGGGGAAGCCGTGCCGTAAACGCGGGCCAGATGATCCTCGTCCGGTGTGCCCTGTCCGCGCGCGGCGGACACCACGATGGCGAGGTAGGGCGCGAGCACATCGTCCGCCACGCCTTCGGCCATTGCCTCCACGCGCTCTCGCTGCTCCTGCTCCAGCGTGCCGATGCCCGCGCTGGCGAAGGCGAACATGCGGCGGAAGGTGGGCATGTCGATATGCGCTGAGGCCACGCCCTGCTGGCGGCAACGGGTGGCGAAATCGCGGAACGAGGTGGCGATCGGGCGGAAGGTGGCGCCATCCTCGGCGGCCATGTCATTCAATACGGTGTCGACATCGCCTGCCGTGGTTTCGGCAGACAGCGTCTCGTCAGGTTCGGCCCTGGCCGCCATGCTTTGCGCCAGCTCCTCCACGGGCGGGGGCGCGGGCGGCGGGGGAGGTGGCGGCTGGTGCACCTTTTCAGCGGCCTCTTCAGCCAGATCGGCGTGCAGCAATTCACCCATTTCGGCGGCATCGGCCTGCGGCAGGGGCGTGAGCGCGGCGGCGCCATTCTTGCCGCCCGACTTCACCTCGCCAATATGCACGGCAACCGGGCGGCGGCTGACGGCGGGGCCAAGGCCAAGGAAATGGCCGCGCTGCAAATCGCGGATACGCTCCGCCTGCTTGCGATCCATGCCCAGCAGGTCTGCCGCGCGCTGCATGTCAATATCCAGGAAGGTGCGTCCCATCAGGAAGTTGCTGGCCTCTGCCGCCACGTTCTTCGCTAGCTTCGCCAGACGCTGCGTAGCGACGATGCCGGCAAGCCCACGCTTGCGGCCCCGGCACATCAGGTTCGTCATCGCGGACAGGGTCATGCGGCGCGTGTCCTCCGCCATTTCGCCAGCGGCGGCGGGGGCGAACATCTGCGCTTCGTCCACCACCACAAGGGCGGGAAACCAGTGCTCGCGCGGGGCATCGAACAGCGCGGTGAGGAATTGCGCCGTGCAGCGGATCTGCTGCTCCACCTCCAGATCCTCCAGCGCCAGCACCACCGATGCGCGGTGCTGACGGATGCGGCCCGCCAGCGCCTCTATCTCCCGGCTGGAATAGCTGGCGCCTTCCACCACCACGTGATCGAAATGGTCTGCCAGGCTGACGAAATCGCCTTCGGGATCTATGATGACCTGCTGCACCATCCCCGCGCTCTGTTCCAGCAGGCGGCGCAGCAGGTGCGACTTGCCGCTGCCGGAGTTGCCCTGAACCAGCAGGCGCGTGGCGAGCAACTCCTCCACGTCCACCGACACGGCAGTGCCGTGCGCGTCCTTGCCGATCTCGATTTCCGCTTTCACATCCTGGGGGATAGGGGCCGCGACTGATTCGGCCTAGGCTGGCGATGGTGTTTATCCAGCGATTGTTTGGTGATAACGCCATGCAAGGGATTTGAGAGGGGGACTTGCCGTATGCGCTCGACAGTTTTTGCCACTGTGGCCCTTGCCGCCCTGATGGCCACAATGCCGGGTTGTGTTACGGCTTCGGCTACCGATACCGATACCGCGCCGCCTGTGCATGCGGATCGCTGCGAGGGGTGTGCCGGCGAACTGAAAGACGGCTGGGGCATGGAGGAGGGGACCGTGCGCATGGTGCCTGCCGGACCGACTGAGGCGAGCCCCTTTGCCCCGCCTGTGGACTTACCCGCGCATTGCCTTGTCGAAGGCACGATCAACCCCAGGGCCGGGGTCGGCGGCGTGTCTTATGGAATCGGGTTCCAGCTGGCATTGCCGCTTGATTGGAACGGGCGCTACCTGCTTCAGGGCGGCGGCGGGCTGAACGGCAGCGTCCGCCCGGCCATCGGCCCCGTTGCGGCAGGTGACAGCCCCGCGCTGGCGCGCGGCTTTGCCGTCGTCAGCCATGACAGCGGGCACCAGGGAACGGGGTTCGACGCCAGCTTCTACACCGATCAGCGCGCGGCGCTGGACTTTGCCGAGGCCTCGGTTCGTGAAGTTGCCGTGATGACCCGCGCCTTTACGCAGTCCTTCTACGGCACTGCTCCGCATCACTCCTACATGACCGGATGTTCCACCGGCGGGCGCGAAGGGATGCTGGCAAGCCAGCGCTATCCCGAACTGTTCGATGGCATTGTGA